>NZ_JBALQK010000076.1:30670-44973 GCF_036965845.1 Bacillus sp. JJ1127
GTCGAAAAATGAAAATGGATTTATATAGATGTAAGGGGTGATAGGGATGAAATGGATTGATAGTCATATACATTTAGATCAATATAAGAGCGAAGAGCAAATGGAACTAATTGATGATATGAAAAGAAGTACAGAGATTGATGGATTGATTGCGGTATCAATGAACTATCATTCTTGCCAACAGACACTATCTTTAGCAGAACAATATAAATTTGTATATCCGGCAATTGGTTTTCATCCGGAGCAACCGATTAATAAAAAAGAATGCGAACAAATTTACAAATTAATTGAAGCGAATATAGAGCATCTTGTTGCTATAGGCGAAGTTGGTCTGCCATATTATTTAAGGCAAGAAAAGAGAGATCTTCCATTAGAACTTTATATAGAGGTATTAGAGAAATTTATGGCTTTAGCTAGGAAGTACGATTTACCTATTGTACTGCATGCAGTTTATGAAGATGCTGATATAGTATGTGATTTACTTGAAAAATATGAGATTTCACGTGCACATTTTCATTGGTTTAAGGGAAGCAAAAAAACGATGGAGAGAATGGTTCAAAATGGTTACTATATTTCCATTACACCCGATATTGTGCAGAAGGAGAAAATTCGAAAGATTGTCTCGTTTTATCCGCTAGAATATATGATGGTTGAAACAGATGGCCCTTGGAAATTTCAAGAGGATATCATGACACATCCAAATATGATTAAAGATGTGTTGAAAGAAATAAGCCTAATAAAAAACATGCCTATAGATAAGGTTGCAGAGCGGATATATCAGAATACAGTTCGATTTTATAACGCTATTTGTCGGTAATCATACTTCCACTTTAAAATTTAGGTGGGAGCTGAAGAAAATTCCATTATTTAAAGTTTCATTTTATGATTCCATTCGTTTTGCACGTCTTATTAATGAAAGAAAAACGATCACGCTCATTCCAAGTATGAGAAGGGGATATTACATTTCCCAGACAGTTTTACCATGTATTTTTCATGAAATCAGTCTAAAGCAGGATGCGAAAAGGCCTGATTATTTGATATGATTGAAGAGCAAGAGAATAATAGAATGCAGGTAATTGTAAAGGAAGAGCTGAAAGGGGACAAATTTCAGCAGAGAAAGAGGTAGGGGTAGTGAAAAAATTCTTTGTAGGATTTCTAGTTGTTCTTGGAATATATTTGTATTTTCAAGGTGAATCTGAAGGAATGGAAAGAGTAATAAAACAGGCAAGTTATGTTAATCCAGAAGAAGCAAAACAGATGAAACAAATTATTACAGAGGAAGCAAAGAAAGTAAATCTTCCTGAATGGATACCTCTTACAATTGCTGAACATGAAAGTCGTTTGAATCCAAAGAGTGTTGGAGATAATGGCACTTCGTTTGGATTGTTTCAATTACATCGCGGTGGTGGACTCGCACCGGACCATTTCACGGATGAACAATTAAAGGATCCGCGTACAAACGCTCAAATTGCAATGCCGCATTTGGCGGAAGGGTATAAAAGAGGTGTGCAAAAAGGTTTGACTGATTTTGAATTACTAAAATATATAGCAAATACGTCTGGTTGGCCAGGTAATTTAGGGCCGGAGTGGACTGATAAAAATATGAAGTATAACGAAGGGCTAAAGAACGTATATTATCGAAATAAAGGAGTAGTAAAAGAGTAGGTGTTAGGACACCTACTCTATTTTTCTATAAAAAGTTCCATTTCATTTGTAAAATATCGTTCAAGTTGCTGTTTTACATCTTCTAACTTTGTAGAAACTTGTGGGATTTTATATCCAACATATAATGGTGAAACAACGAAACGTGGAACAACCTTACAAATCATTTTACCCTCAAAATGATAGAAGAATAAATTATAGCTGCTACACCCCTTATGAAAATCTGTTAATATGTAACGCACAGTTTGTTGAATATAATGTGCCATTATGTCAATGGATTTTATATCCTCAATGACAATATTAAATTCAGTAAAACCGATAATTGGACGTGTAGAAATATTAAGTTCAATTTGCTCATCTTTTTGTACGATTACGCCTTGAAAGTGTTCAGGTGTTACATTTTCTCGGTAGTCTACATATTTCATTCCAATAATTTGCATATGTGCATGATGTAAACTTCCACCTGAAAATGGACCATGATTTTTATATAAAATAACAGAAGTAAATTCATTACTATTTTCTAAAGCGAGCCAATGTTTAATCGAGAAACGAATTAACTTTTGCATGTGTTTAGGTGTATAGGTCGCAATATGATCATCACAATTATCTGTTTCTATAAGAACAGTTTGAAACGTATCTTTCAATGTTGGAAATTTATTTTTCAACCAGATAATAGAGTCTTCCGTTTCTAAAATGTCAGTGAGGTTTTCCGTATCGCAAAAAGGACAAGCTGTATTTTTATTACGGATGCTCTCTGGTTTTTGCTTGCCAATATCATTTAAAAAATAAAGTTGTTGTGTATCCATTCGTATATGCCCCTTTAAAAATATATGTGAATTTCTATCTTACAAACGGTGCAAAATTTGCATCATATTTTGTCGGTGTAAATTCAATAATTTCATATTCAGCCATTCCATATATATGGAATGGATCTTCCTTAATGATCTGCTGGATTTCTTCTTTAGAATTTAAGTTCATCAAAATGAGCCCACCGGTACGTGGATTGCGGCGAACGGAAAAAATAAACTTCTCTTGCGCATAATAGTGATCTAAAAATTGAATGTGTTCTTTTAGGTATTGTTCAATTTCTTCGAGTGGTTTGATGTAGTTTACCATTACTAAGAACATTTTTAATCCCCCTATATGTAAAATTCCCGTCTAATATATTCGTGAAAAGGAAAGGAAAATCCTGTATAGTGGTACAGGGAATAGAGGGAAAAGGAGTTAGAAGATGGAAGAACAGAAAAATGTATCATTTCGTGATATATGGCGGACTGCTAATCCGTCAAAAAAATTATTTACAATAGGGTTGTTTTTTTCAATACTATCAACAATTGCTGGACTAGGTATCCCGCTCTTAATTAAAGAATTAATGGAAGGATTTTCAAACACCTTCTCCTTTTCGATGTTAGGATTGATCGCTGGATTATTGCTAGTTGAGTTTCTAAGCGAAGCTAGTTCTATGTATATGCTGTCTCGAGTTGGAGAAGGAATTGTACGGACGATAAGAGAGAAAGTATGGGGAAAATTATTAAGCCTTCCGGTAGGATATTACGATAAAAATCAATCTGGTGAGATGGTAAGCCGCGTAACGAATGATACAACAGTATTAATGACGTTAATTTCTGATGAAATTGTCCAACTTATTACCAATGTATTATCAATCGTTGTATCCATTATTATCTTATTTATATTAGACGTTCCGATGACACTTGTTTTATTGTCGGCTGTGCCTATTACTTTATTGGTTGTTTTACCGCTTGGAAAAAAGCTTGCTGACTTATCTGATCGAGAACAGAAGCAAATGTCGGAGCTAACGGCATTTTTATCACAGACATTAGGTGAAATCAAACTAATTAAATCGTATAATGCGGAAGGAATTGAATATAAAAGGGGCCAGCATAAATTTCAAAATTTATTTCAATATGGGATGAAGCAGGCCAAAATCAAATCCGTTTTAGGTCCAATCTTAGGAATGTGTACATTAGTAGTGTTAATGAGTGTTGTAGGGTTTGGCGTTTGGCGAGTTGATCGAGGATATATTTCATCTGGTGAATTAGTAGCGTTTATTTTATATCTGTTTCAAATTTTAATGCCATTTGTACAAATGAACCAGTTTGTAACGAGTTTTCAAGAGGCAAAAGGCTCTACACGGCGCCTATTTCAAATATTGCATGAAAAAGAAGAAGAACATGTTTCTCTTTCACAAAAAGTTGATGTACCAGAAACATTAACATTTCAAAATGTAAGTTTTCATTACAATGAGCAAAGTCCAATTTTAAAAAATATTTCATTTACAGTGAAAAAAGGTACAACAACAGCACTTGTGGGACCAAGTGGTGCAGGGAAGAGTACAATCTTTTCGTTGATGGAACGATTTTATGGGCCAACAGATGGAGATGTTTTATTAAATGGAAATTCTTATTGTGGCATGAATATAGAAGCATGGCGAAAGCATTTTAGTTATGTTGCTCAAGCGGCTCCTGTATTATCTGGGACAATTACAGAAAATATTACATATGGTATGAAACGTACTGTTTCGCAAGAAGAGGTCATTCAGGCAGCAAAGCTTGCGAATGCACATGAATTTATCATTGAATTTCCTGATGGATATGAAACAGAGGTTGGAGAGCGTGGAAATCAATTATCTGGTGGTCAAAAACAGCGAATTGCTATTGCGCGGGCCCTTTTACGTGACACAGAATTCCTATTATTAGATGAAGCAACGGCAAGTCTAGATTCGGAATCCGAAGTGAAAATACAAAGGGCGATTGAAAATGTATTTGCGAGTAGAACGACATGCGTTATTGCGCATCGCTTATCAACAGTCATACAAGCCGATAACATTCTTGTGTTGGAGAACGGAAGTATCACAGGAACTGGTACACATGAAGAATTAATGAAACATCATGTGTATTATAAAAAGATTGTAGAACAACAATTTCTAATAGAAAAAACAAAAGACAAGATATCCTAATTGTACATGGGTATCTTGTCTTTTATTTTTTCTGTAATAATGTGTATGGATCATATAGAGTCGTTTCATGCTGTTTCTTTTTTCTGTTTTTCAGTGCATGTAAGGCAAAGATTGTACCTACAATTGTAAAGATGGCTTTCTTCATATTTATTTCCCCCTTTTTTATTGTTCGTTTAATTCTTGGCTAACTGCTTTTGCATCAATTAAAGCGTGGAGAATCATTTTTACCATGTTCATCATTTTTATTCCTCCTTTTATAGTTGATTAAGTTCTTTTACAACTGCTTGTCCGTTTACTAACACCTCGAAGATTGCCTTTACGATTTCTTTCATCATGATTGTTTCCTCCTTTTGTGTATCTCTTGTTTACATCTTTATTGTATAAGGAGGCGTCATTATGTACTATCGCTTTCCATTACGTGAACATAACAGTTTTGTAAGATGGGATGTAATTTGGTGAAATGTTTAGTCTATCTTCATTATTTTCAGAAAAATGACTATTCAAACATTAAATGGGGAAGTATAATAAAGAAGTAAGTATCAAATTCCGTACGAAAGGAGTGAATGAGATGAAACGTTCTTTAGCTGCGCACGCAAAATTTTTAGACTTTATCTATTTTTGTCGTGCAATTTTTCATGGTGTGGTTTCTAACGGGATACGTATGCCCTTTTTTAGCAATTGCATAGTAGCTATTGAACGATAGAAATCTCTTCACCCATTTTATAAGACGTGTGAAAAGGGAGCTATTTTGCTTCCTTTTTCTATGCCAAAAACCATGGGGAAAGTTTCTTTCCTCATGGTTTTTTACGTTGAAAGGAGTACGGAAAATGACAATTTGTAGTGTGAACAATGTAACGAAATCTTTTGGTGGGAACATCATATTTGAAACTATATCGCTTGAAATAAAGAATGGCGAACGTATTGGATTGGTTGGCCGAAATGGTAGCGGAAAGACAACAATTTTTCAGCTGTTAACAGGAATTGAGAGTGTAGATGCTGGAGCAATTCATATGAAGAAAGGGATACGTATTGGTCATGTAGCACAAATTCCAAAGTTTGCTGATGAAACGACTGTATATGATGTATTAAGCTCTGCTTTTGCAAAAGAGAAAGAATTAGAAACAGAAATGCGTAGTTTAGAGAAACGTATGGCAGAAGAACAAGAGCTAGCTGATTTACAAAAATTAATGGAGAAATATGGAGTCGTACAGGAACAATTTGCGTTTTTAGGTGGTTATGAAATAGAAGCAAACATCATGAAGGTAGCAAATGGTTTACAAGTAACAGAGCTATTTTCTCGAATTTTTGCTGAGCTGAGTGGCGGAGAGCAGACGAAAGTAAGCCTTGCTTATATGCTGCTTAAGAAACCAGATTTACTGCTATTAGATGAACCGACAAATCATTTAGATTTATTTGCAGTAGAATGGCTCGAACAATTTTTGAAAGAGTATACAGGGACAGTTGTTGTGATCTCACATGATCGTTATTTTCTTGATGAAGTCGTTACGAAAATTTTTGACTTGGAAGACGGAGAAATTCATGTATATCATACGAACTACTCACAGTTTGTGAAGGAGAAGGAAGAAAGATTACTTCAAGAGTTCCAATCTTATCAAGAACAACAAAAGAAAATAAAGAAAATGAAAGAAGCAATTAAACGTTTAAGGGAATGGGCAAATCAAGCGAACCCTCCGAATGAAGGATTGCATAAACGGGCTAGAAATATGGAACGTGCATTAGAACGAATGGAGAAGTTAAAAAAGCCAATTTTAGAAAGAAAGCAGATGGGACTTCAATTTGAAGGACAAGAGAGAAGTGGAAAAGATGTTGTCGTAATGAAGGAAGTGGGCAAAAGTTTTGCGGATCGAACTTTATTCCGAGGAGTAAATTTACATGTTCGTTTTCAAGAGCGTGCAGCTATTGTTGGGCGTAATGGTACAGGAAAAACAACCTTATTAAAATTATTATTAGAGGAAATGAAATCAGATACTGGTGAGATTCGAATCGGTAGTGGTGTGAAAGTCGGTTATTTATCGCAGCATGCTTATGGAAACGGAAAAACCAATGTATTGGAAGCCTTCAGGGAGCATGTGGCTGTAACAGAAGGAGAGGCTCGGCACATATTAGCTCGGTTTTTATTTTATGGTCCAGCCGTTTTTAAAAAGGTCAATCAGCTTAGCGGTGGTGAACGAATGAGATTACGGTTGGCGCAGCTTATGTATCAAGATATAAATTTCCTTGTGTTAGATGAGCCCACAAACCATCTTGATATTGAATCAAGGGAAGTGCTGGAAGAAGCTCTCGAACAATATAATGGAACCATTCTTGCTGTTTCACACGACCGTTACTTTTTAAATAAGTTGTTTGAGAAAACATATTGGATCGATGAGCATACATTGTTTGAATTTGCGGGGAATTATGCATGGGCACGTCAGAAATGGGCAGAGAGAATAGAGAAGGAAGAAGTGAAACAACAAGAGGTTCCAAAAATGAAAGTAATGAATGTAAAAAAGAAGGAATCTATTGGTATAGAAGAAATTGAAGATAAGCTTATGTATATAGAAGAAGATATATATGCGCTGGAGTGTACAATGGAAGAAACAAGAAATGTTGAAAAGTTAGAACGGTTATATAAAGAAAAAACAGAAAAAGAACGATTACGGGCGGAATTATATAATCGATTAGATAGTATGATGGAATAGATGAAAGAAAAACAAGTCATCCTCTTAGGCGATGTGGAGGTGACTTGTTTTTCTATTAATACACGTTAACTTGAGATGAAAATGGTATAATTTTCTTGCCATTATATTGTGAAAACGATTTTTTACATGTTGGTATGATGTAAAACAATATTTCAAAAATGCGAGGAGAATTTGATGTTAGGGTATGCGCGTCTCATTACGATTGTTATGATTTGCATGGTATATATAAATCATGTTTCACGTGAAACAGAAAATTTAAAAATATTTGTTGGTATTGCATGTTTAATGTATGTTATAAATCATTTTTTACTTATCCAACCACATCAAGGGAGAAGGCGTGCATTTTATGTATTCCTTTCAAATGGGATAGTTACAGCATTATTAGGCTTTTTATTTCCCGAGACATGTTTGTATTTAATTATATTTGGGATTGATGCTGTAGGAATATTTATTCATACGTGGCGGAAAGCAGTCGTATATTTTTTTGTGAGTTTTTTCTTTTTATGCTGGTTTGCTATTTTACTATATACGTATCAATATACCGGAAAGATAGAAGTTGATAGTAATGCTATTAATTTTATGTTCGTTGTCTTCAGTGCTTTAGCCGGGAACTTAATTAAAAAGTTGACAGTAGCCCGCCAAACTGTTGACGATCAATATGAAAAATTGACATTATCACATATAGCTCTAAAAGAAGCGCATGAACAATTACAGCTTTATGCGAAAGAAGTAGAAGAACTAACTACAGTCCGAGAGAGGAACGATATTGCCCGAGAAATTCATGACACAGTTGGTCATAATATGACGGCTTTACTTGTTCAATTGCAGCTTGCAGAGGCTTTATGGAAGCAAAAGTCAGATGCCACAGAAGAAGTTTTACATACATGTCATGAATTAGCTAGAAAATCTCTTCAAGAGGTAAGGGCTTCAGTCCGTGCGTTGAAGGAAGAAAAAGATTTAGGAAACATAATAGAAAATATGAAAGAAATGTTAAATGAATTTTCAAAGGTAACAAAAGTACAAGTAACCTTTCATTTACAAGGGGATCCAATTATAATCCCGTTGTCATTACAACCTACCTTGTTGCGTATTATGCAAGAGTCATTAACAAATGCAAAGCGCCATGGAAAGGCTAGTTTATGTGAAGTTAGCTTATTGTGCTTAGATGAGAAAGTGATGCTATCGATTACGGATAATGGCATTGGTGTAAATGAACTGAGTCCTGGCTTTGGGTTAATGAATATGAAAGAACGTGTAGAGGAACATGGTGGAATGATTCGATTTGAGAGTGAAAAGCAGAAGGGGTTTCAATTACAGATTGAGTTTCCACTTAAGGAAAAGACGTGGGTAATAGGAGGAAAGATATGATTCGTATTATGATCGTTGATGATCAATCACTTATTCGCGATGGTTTAGCAATGCTATTAAATTTACGTTCAGAACTTGAAGTGGTGGGCACAGCAAGTGATGGGGATGAAGTAGTTCAAAGAGCAGAACAATTACAACCTGAAATTATTTTGATGGATATTCGAATGCCTCGTATAAATGGCGTTGAAGGAACTCGTTTAATAAGGGGAAAGTTTCCTAATATGAAGGTTCTTATGCTGACGACATTTAATGATAGCGAACTTATTTTTGAAGCATTGGAACAAGGAGCGAGCGGTTATTTATTAAAAGATATGGAGACGGACGCAATTGTTCAAGCAATATTGACAGTTCATGGAGGAGGAGCCGTTCTTCCGCAGGATATAACAGCACAAATTGTGAAGGAACTAAAAAGAACAAAAGCAGTAGAAATATCAGAAAAAAGTCAGCCAAAGCAAATGGAGCAACTAACAGAGCGTGAAAGAGATGTATTAAGGGAAATAGGCCTTGGATTAAATAATAAAGAAATTGCTGAGAAATTGTTTATTACAGAGGGAACTGTAAAAAACCACGTTTCCAACTTAATTAGTAAGCTGGAGCTGAGGGATCGGACACAAGCAGCTATATATGCGGTAAGATACGGTATTACAACATACACATGACTTTTGGCATAGAGAAAAATAAAAAAGCAGCAAATTATGCTGCTTTTTTATTTTTCATTTCTATCTTAAGGGTGATGGAAGAAAGAGGATATTTTTTTACAATGAAATTGTAGATTAATGCAAAGGGGCTGAATCGACATGTTAGTCGTAGATCATATTACAAAGTCGTTTGGGAAGAAGGAAGTTGTAAAGAATGTATCTTTTGAAGTTAAGAAAGGAGAAACATTTGGTTTGCTTGGTCCAAACGGTGCAGGAAAGTCGACGACGATATCAATGATTTGTGGGCTTATTCCATATGATGGCGGTGATATAAAAGTCGGGGGGAAATCTGTAAAAGAATATCCATTAGATGCGAAAAGGAAGATCGGTATTGTCCCGCAAGATATTGCTTTATATCCTACGCTTTCAGCGAAAGAAAATTTAATCTTTTGGGGGAAAATGTATGGTTTAAGTGGAGCTATTGCAAAGAAACGAGCAGATGAGGTATTAGCATATGTTGGTTTACAAGATCGTGCAAAGGACAAAATTGAAACATTTTCAGGTGGAATGAAACGCCGAATTAACATTGGTGCAGCACTTATGCATGAACCGGAGTTATTAATTATGGATGAACCAACAGTTGGGATTGACCCACAATCACGGAATCATATTTTAGAGACGGTAAAAGGATTAAATGAAAAAGGCATGACGGTCATTTATACGAGCCATTACATGGAAGAAGTGGAGTATTTATGTGAACGAATTGCGATTGTTGATCATGGAAAGGTAATTGCATTGGGAACGAAAACGGAATTATGTAATCGTCTTGCTGATGGCTTTATGGTGAAGTTACAACTGAATCGTTATAGCGAGGAGTTACTGCAGAAAATAAAAGGCATACCCACTGTAGAACGGATTATCATCGATGAGGATACAAATACGCTTGATATTGGACTGAAGAATGGAGAAGCTATTGGCATGGTTGTTTCGGTAGTTGTAGAAAATTATGTGCAAATTTTAAAGCTTGAAGTACAAGAACCAAATTTAGAAGCTCTCTTTTTACAGTTAACAGGACGTTCACTTCGTGATTAAGGAGGTTAGGAACTCATGAAAAGTTTTATTATTGCATGGAAAGATTTAAAAATTCGTTTAATAGATCGGCGTGGATTTATGATGATGTTACTTATGCCACTCCTATTAACAGCTATTTTAGGATCAGCACTAAGTAACATATTCGATAACGGAGGATTACCTAAAACGGTAATTGGTTATTATCAAGAAGGAACAGATGAGTTTGCAAATATGTTTCAAAAGGATGTATTGCAATCAAAGGAAATAAAAGATGATGTAAAAGTAGAAGTAGTAAACTCACAAAAAGAGCTAGAGGATATGGTTAAGAAACAGAAAATTGATGTTGGAATTATGATTCCGAATGGGTGGAGTGAACATATACAGGATGGAAAATTAAAAGAACCAAAACTGATTACAGATCCATCAAAAGATATACAAGCAAAAATCGCCGAATCGATTATTCGTTCCTTTTCAGAGCGTGCTCAAACAGTTGCCGTCTCTACAAAAAATGTCGTAACAGATTTAGCAAAATCACAGCCAGAAAATATGGAACAGGCTGCAAAAGAGGTAAGTGCTAATTTACAAACAGTGGCGACTTCAAATGCGGATGGAATGGAAAAAGGAACAGTCGGCAAAAAAACGGTGGCTGCGATGCAATATTATGCTGCAGCAATGTTAGTTATGTTTTTATTATATAACATAACAGTAGGCGCAAAATCTATTGTGACAGAGCAACGAACTGAAACATTAACAAGGCTATTAAGTACAGCGACTAGTCCTTTTGCTATTTTATTAGGTAAATTTTTAGGCACATTACTATTTGCTTGTATTCAATTTGGAGTATTTGTAGTTGCTACTCATTACGCATTTCATGTGGACTGGGGGGACAATATTTCACAAATTGTAGTAGTAGGAATCGCTTATGCAATTTGTGTTTCTGGTTTATCTATGCTCATCGCAGCGTTTATTCGTGAGGAAAAAACGGCGGATTTAATGGGGGGAATTGGAATTCAGCTGTTAGCCATATTAGGAGGATCGATGTTACCAATCTATGCATTTCCAGATACCCTTCAAACAATTGCTAACATTGCTCCGAATAAATGGGCACTTACAAGTTTTTTAAACATTATGTCGGGTACATCGTGGTATTCGTTACTTCCAGTTATATTAAGTTTATCTAGTGCGGGTATTGTTTCCGTTATCATCGGAACCTTCCGTTTGCGTACGAGATAGGAGGAAAAATCATGAAGAAAGTTTGGGCGCTCTGCTGGTTAGAGTTAAAACAAATCTTAATTAAGCCACAAAGCTATATACTCATGTTCGGGATGCCGATTATTTTCACACTCATTTTTGGCGGACTTTTAGGTGGAAGCGGAAACGAGAAAGTAAATATTAGTTTAGTAGACCAAGATGGGTCTACATTATCCAACTCCTATTATGAGGAAATAAAGAAAAGTGATTTAATTTCTATAGAAAAGGTAACGTACGAAGAAGCGAAACAAAAAATCGAAAATAAGAAGTCCTCAGGTATTGTGACAATTCCAAAAGAATTTCAAAAGAGTATGACGGACGGGAAGATAGAGAAGGTTAAATTCCAATCAAGTGCTGATTTCACGGGAGGAGCTTCTGTAGAGCAAGTATTACAAGGTGTAATGAAAAAGATGGAAATAGAAGTAGCGGCAGCAAGGGATTCGGAGAAAAAAGGTGGAATGTCTTGGGAAAAGATGTATGAAACAATTCATGCAAAGGCAGAACCAGTTTCACTTCAAAAGGAATCCATTGTACCCGAGGGGAAAAAGCTGAATAACGTAACAGGGCGAGCAACAGGGTTTTCTATTCTTTTTGTAATGATTGTGATGCTAAGTGCGACAGGAACAATTTTAAAATCAAGACAACTTGGCGTTTGGTATCGTTTATTAGGAACGCCTGTTTCAAAGGCTCAAATACTTGGGGGATATATACTCTCCTTCTTTTTAATTGGATGGATTCAATTTGGAACTTTAATGGTACTAACGAATGTTTTGTTCGATGTACAGTGGGGAAATCTACTCGGGATAATCATACTTGTCTCAGCGTTATTGCTAGCGGTCATTGGTTTAGCACTATTATTAGCAAGTATCGTGAAAACAACGGAGCAGCAGTCAGCATTAGGTAACATCGTGGTTATTTCAACGTGTATGATCAGTGGTCTTTACTGGCCAATTGAAATAGAACCAGAATGGATGCAAACTGCAGCGAACTTTATTCCTCAAACTTGGGCAATGCGCGGATTTACCGAATTAATTGCAAGGGGCGGGACACTGACAGATATAGTAGGATATGTTGGTATACTCATGTTATTTGCTGTTGTATTCTTCGTGATCGGTTTAACAAGAATACGTTATGATTGAAAAAAAGCAGAGTTTACAGCTTAACACGCTGAACTCTGCTTTCTTTTTGTGTATTGTCTTCTCTCATAGATATGATAATCGCAATCCCGAGCATAAAGAAGAATACTAAAAAGAGGACGAACTTTGGGAAGAACGGGAATAGTAATAATGCCCCGACTATTATGAGTGTTAATACAACATAGTGCAAGACATATTGGAATAGTTTGTCCATACTTTCGCCCCCTTTTTGGTAGTTTGTTAGTATTCTATGCTTGGTCACTGAATAATAGAATTACTTTTTAATCATTCCGCATAATTTAAGTGTTGTGGAGCACTTATGAACGGAAATCGGAATTATGTATTTAGGAATGATTGTGGAAACGGATATTTGTAAGAAAACTATACCGGAATTTTGGGATACTGGAGGAGGGCATCTTGTCATCATGTGTAAAAGAAAAGGACTCTTTCAAATTATGAAAGAGTCCTTATTTTATTTACTTGATGAAGGTTGCTTTAATACGTACTGCTCAATTGCATGTGCAACACCATGTTCGTCATTTGTTAATGTAACAACATCACATAATTTTTTTACATCTTCTTCAGCATTTCCCATCGCAACAGATAGACCAGCTACTTCTAGCATTGGTACATCATTAAAGTTGTCACCAATTGCAACCGTGTCTTGAATAGGAATGTTGAAATAAGATGCCATTTCCTGCAATCCATTTCCTTTATGACCATGCTTGTCCATAATTTCTAAATTGGTCGGAGCTGACGCTGTGACCATAATTTCTTTATCTTCTTGTAACGATTGTAGTAGTTGCGAACGATGCCCAGCATCAAACGTTAAAATAAAGAATTTCGAGATTTCTAACTCTGGATTATTTACGACATCTTCGATTTTTTGGAAATCAGTAATTAAGTTAGATTTTTTTTGCTTTTCTGTAATTCGTTCAAGTTCTTCAATTGTAACATCCAGCGCATGCTTATTTTCTTCGAATGTATTCATCACTCGTTCTTTCCAATTATAAGGAGAATACACTCCTTTATTTGTGTACAGTTTATATGGAAAGCCTTCAGATTCTAATAATTTAGCAAGCTTATATACTTTATCACTTTGTAAACAACGAGAGTTAATTACTTTTCCATCGACATAAACAATTGCCCCATTGCTTGCTCCAACTGGAAGTGATAACTGATATTCTTCCAATAGTTTTAAAGCATCTTCCTTTGCACGACCAGAACAGATCATTACAACATGACCAGCTGCTTGAGCAGTGCGAATAGCTCTTAAATTTTCTTTGGAGATCTCGAGATTAGATGATAGTAATGTACCATCCATATCTAGTGCGATTAATTTCAAAATGACCACCTCTTTGTTTTTATTATACATAGTTATGTAGAGGAAACATATAAACTTATCTTGGAGACTAAAGGATTCATAATATTGCTTACTAATATGAAGTGAATTTACATATATCAATAAAAAAACCGAAGTAAAACCCCTCTTTTTAGG
>NZ_JBALQK010000077.1:0-1734 GCF_036965845.1 Bacillus sp. JJ1127
GTATTATATCAAATATTTTGATTTTTTCAGTGTGTTTGTAGTATGATAATTTTAGATATACATCTTATGTTATTCCATCCAAAAACTGACTAGGATACATAAGAGAGGGGCAAGTGCAAAATGCATAATGTTGTCATTACAGCTGCAGTTCGTTCGCCAATTGGAACCTTCGGGGGAGCGCTAAAAAATGTAACGCCAGTAGAATTAGCTGTTCCCGTACTTCAAGAAGCTGTTAAAAGAGGTGGAGTAGAACCTCATGAAGTGGATGAAGTAATTTTAGGACATTGTATTCAAAGAACAGATGAGGCAAATACAGCGCGAACAGCTGCATTAGCAGCAGGATTTCCAGAAACGGTTACAGGTTATACGATTCAGCGTCAATGTTCTTCAGGTATGCAAGCGATTATGTCAGCAGCAATGCAAATTCAGTTAGGTGTAAGTGATGTTGTTATTGCAGGTGGAGTAGAAGTGATGAGTTCAAGCCCTTATGTATTAAAACAACACCGATGGGGACAGCGTCTTCAGCATGGAGAAATCCGTGACACGGTGTGGGAAATTTTAGAAGATCCAATCCATCATATTATGATGGGGGAAACAGCAGAAAATTTAGTTGAACAATATGAAATTACAAGGGAGGAACAAGATGAGGTTGCGTTTCGTAGTCATCAATTAGCTCTTCAAGCAATCGAATCAGGTTATTTTGATGATCAAATTGTTCCTATTACAATAACAGAACGTAGAAAAGAAGTAGTATTTTCAAAGGATGAACATCCGCGTGCAGATATTACAATTGAAAAGTTGACAGGATTAAAGCCAGCATTTTGTAAAGATGGATCAGTAACTGCAGGGAATGCATCAGGTATTAATGATGGAAGTGCCGTTTTAGTATTAATGAGTGAGGAAAAGGCCAAAGAAAAAGGGCTCCAACCATTAGCAAGAATTGTTGGATATTCAGTGGCGGGAGTAGATCCTAAAATTATGGGAATTGGTCCAGCACCAGCAATTCGAAAAGGATTAGAAAAAGTAAATTGGTCATTAGAAGATGCCGATTTATTAGAAATTAATGAAGCTTTTGCTGCACAATATTTAGCAGTTGAGAAGGAACTTGGATTAAACCGCGAAAAAGTGAATGTCAACGGTAGTGGTATTGGTCTTGGACATCCAATTGGTTGTACAGGGGCACGTATTACAGTGAGTTTAATTCACGAATTAAAAAGACGCAGCCTTGAAAAAGGTATTGCTTCTCTTTGCGTTGGTGGCGGTATAGGAGTAGCGCTATTTATAGAAGCATTATAAAAAAGAAGCAGCGACTGCTGCTTCTTTTTTATGCACTCCCAATTCAGGATTGAAATAAATGATGAAATAATCGATCGCGATTTTCAAAAAAGAGTTTCACTGTTTGATAATGTTCGGTTTCTTCTAGTTCTGATTCACGGATGCCTTCCTGTGTTAAAGAATATATATGGGACTTTTCAGCGTTAAATCCTAAGGCGACAGCAATTGCTTCTAGTAATGTTGATTTACCAGTTCCATTCTCTCCAATAATAAATGTTACATTGGGATGGAAATCAAGTGATTGTAATGTCCGGATAGCGGGTAAGCAATATGGGTACACAGAGAAACTAGGAATATGTTCTTTTTGTAAGGTGACACTTTTTAAAAAAGCTGTATGTTCATTCAACATATAAACCTCAATTCGTTAAAGATTTTGTTTCTAATATATATACATCAATT
>NZ_JBALQK010000078.1:0-15463 GCF_036965845.1 Bacillus sp. JJ1127
AAAAAATTATAGAGTGAAAGAAAAATTCACTTTTTAAACATCTTTAATAACCATCTATCTATCTATCAACGTAATAGATAGATAGATGGTTACTGTATTTCTAAGAGTGAAATTAAACAACTTTATTACCATTATTCCTTACAAACTTCAAGATAACTCTGTAACAAAAAAGCTGAGATGAATATGATTCATCTCAGCTTTTGCTTAACTTCTTTACATCTTCTTAATGAAATCCCCAATCTTCAGTTGAAAAACATAGTCAAAATTATGTTCTTGTCCAGTTAACTCTTCATTCACTAAAATTGTTGTCGCTCCTACTTCTCTTTTGGAAATTTGCGGGAACGATGCAACCGGCTGCACTTTTAACGAAGTTCCCATAACAAGCAATACATCCGTTTCATATATACGCTTAATTGCATTTTGATATTGCGGCAATGTGTCACCATATAAAACCACATCTGGATTCAAAATAAAATTACACTTTTCACATCGTGGTACTTCATAATCTATCATATATTGTAAATCATATTTCGCCTGGCATTTTGGACAATGTGCTGTTTGAAGTGTGCCATGTAAATCAATAACATGCTTACTACCACCTAATTGATGAAGACCATCAATATTTTGTGTGAGCACTGTAATATCTTTTCCTTGTTCTTCTAGTCCTGCTAAAAATTCATGTCCGCGATTCGGTTTATATTGATGAAATGTGTTAATTTGGAATATTTCTTTATAATGCTTCCAAAATTCTTTTGGGTTACGGTTATAGTATCCTCTTGATAAATACATTTCTACGTTTGCATCTGCATATAAACCATTTGCTGAGCGGAAATCAGGAATTCCGCTTTCCGTACTAGCACCAGCACCCGTTAACACTGTAATTTTATTTGCCTTTTCTATAACAGAACGAACTTCTTCGTATTGCTGCATAACTCTCACCTCTATGTATATTTCTTCCTTCATTATACCAGTTGTCCATAGAAGGTGTTCTATATTTGTTTAATGTGTGGCCCCGCCGCATTCTACAATATCTTTTTCTACCTCTAGTGCAACCTCAATTAATAATTCAATACCCTTTGTAATCGTAGAAAGTGACATGCTCGGTTGTCCGGAATGATTACTTGCTTGTTCTGGTAAAAAAGGAATATGTACAAAGCCACCGCGTGCCTCATTTTCACTTTTCACTAATACATGCATAAGTCCATAAAAAAGATGATTACAAACAAAAGTACCCGCAGTTTGCGAAACAGATGCTGGAATCCCTTCTGTACGAAGTTTCTTTACAATAGCTTTCAGTGGAAGAGTAGACCAATAAGCAACTGGCCCTTCTTCTATAACAGGTATATCAACGGGTTGATTTCCTTCATTATCAGCAATTCTTGCATCATCAATATTAATCGCTATACGCTCCACTGTAATATCGGCTCGCCCTCCAGCTTGTCCAATACAAATAATAATCGCTGGCTCAAATTCATCTATATATGACTGTAATATTTGTATGGATTTATGAAATACAGTTGGAACTTGTTTACTAACAATCTTATACTCTCCAAATTCTTTCTCGTTAAGCTGTTTTGCAACTTCCCAAGCTGGATTAATATCTTCTCCTCCAAAAGGCTCAAAACCAGTTAATAGTACCGTTTTCATTTTCACCACTCCCTGCTAGAATCGATATACAAGCCCATACATAATAAACATATTAATTACAAAGATTGTGATGGCAATCGGTGCTTGTGCTTTAATTACTGCATTTTTATCTTTTAATTCTAATAACATCGCCGGCACAATATTAAAGTTTGCTGCCATCGGTGTCAGCAATGTTCCGCAGTATCCTGCAAACATACCAAGCGCTGCCATAATCGCTGGATTCCCCCCATGCATTTGAACGATAAGAGGTAAACCAATCCCACCTGTAATAACCGCAAAGGCAGCAAAAGCATTCCCCATTACAATTGTAAACAACATCATGCCTAAGCAATATGCCATAACAGCAACAAATGGATATTCTGTCGGCAATACTTGTCCTACTAAATCAGAGACAACTTGACCAACACCAGACTTTGCAAAAATCCCCCCAAGTGCTGCTAACATTTGTGGTAAAATAACTGCCCAGCCAACAGCTTGCAACAATCTACTACCTTCTTGTACAGGTGCTGTTATCTTCGCCTTTGTAATACCCATTGCTGCAACAAACGCGAGCAATGCTCCAAGTGCTAAAGCAATTAATGTAACTTTCTCAGGATCAACAAGAGATACGTTTCCAAACTTGATTTTTCCTAATGTTAATGTACCGATAATTGTAAAAATAGGTATTAAAATAGCTGGCATAAAAATTTTATTTCCTAGTTCTTCTGCATGTTTCACACGTTCCTCGGCAGGTGCTTCTTTCTCATTAGATTTTGTCACCTTATTTAAAGATGCTAAAACAACCATCGCTAACACTATACAGCCGATATAAAATGATGGAATGATCTTTCCAAATAAAAATGTAATAGAAAATAATGCCCAAAACAAACTGGAACCAAGTCGATTTGGATGCTGACGATCAAAAACAACACGAATTGCAACAAAAGCAACAATGATACCTAGTATATAATAAATTGTATCCAGTGTAATAAGCTTCATCCTATATCGCCTCCTTATCTTGACGCTCTTCCTTTTTCATAACCGCTGCAATATGTTTATCAAGCTGTTTAAATCGAATCCAACTTACAATACAAGTTGAGAGTGCGGTCGGGATTCCCCAAAGCGCCATATCCCATACACCAACATGCATTCCTACAGAATCAAAGAATCCTTTCATTAATAAAATTGCTCCTGTTGCAATGAAAATATCTTCTCCAAAAAACCATGCCGTATTTTCGGCTGCCGCAGCATTCGCTTTAATCTTTTCTTTCAATTTTTCAGGAAGTTTTCCATAACGGCCTTGCGCGGCTCCTTCTGCCATTGGTGCAACAAGAGGTCTTACTGTTTGTGCATGTCCACCAATATTAAGTCCTATTGCCGCTGAAGCCTCGCGAATTGTAAAATATGACATCAGTACTTTTCCAGTTGTAGCACCTTTAGATTTTGTTATTAAAGCTTCTGCTCTTTCCTTCAATCCATATCGTTCTAATATTCCTATTACAGGAAGAGTCAATAAAATTGGCATAGACATATATCGATTTTCTACGAAAAACTTTCCAAACATGCTAATGACATCATAAAAACTCATCCCCGAAACCATACCAGTAACAACTCCTGCCACCATGACAACTAACAGTGTATTCAGGCGAAATAAAAAACCAACAGCTACAAGCAATATCCCAATTAATTTCAACATTTATGTATGACCCCCTTATTCTATTTTGGTGCACAAATGGAAACACCTTTTAATCGAAATGTTCTGTATATTCTTTCTGCAAATTGAACTGCTTTCTCCCCATCACCGTGTAGACAAATTGTTTTTGCATGTATAGCTACAACGTTGCCATCAACTGCTTGTACATGTCCTTCTTGTACCATTTGCAGCACCTGCTCAATTGCCCGATCTTCATTTTTGATAAGCGCATTTTCTTCTGTACGACTCGTTAATGTTCCATCCGATTGATATGTACGATCAGCAAATGCTTCCTGCACGAGATTTAGTTCATATTTTTCAGCAGCTTGTATAAATGCACTATTTGCTAATCCATACAAAAACAGCTCTGGATTCATATGATAAATTGCTTTTGCAATTGCATCCGCAATCTTTGGATCAGTGGCTGCCATATTATATAGTGCACCATGCGGTTTTACATGGTGCATCCTTCCTCCTGCCGCCCTTACAAATCCATCTAATGCTCCTATTTGATATAAAACATAATCATATACTTCATCTGGTGAAACATGCATCGCTCTTCTCCCAAATCCAACTAAATCTGGAAAGCCAGGATGTGCACCTATTGCTACATTATTTCTCAATGCTTTTTCAACGGTTTGACGCATAACAGTTGGATCACCAGCGTGAAAACCGCATGCAATATTTACAGATGAAACAAACGGAAGAATTGCATCATCATTTCCTATTTTATATGCACCAAATCCTTCTCCTAAATCACAATTCAAATCAACGGTAACCATGTTTCATTTCTCCTCCTACTCTATCCTTGTAAGGCAATGAATCTCTTTAATAGACTTAAATCTTGTTCTTGCTCTATATAAAGCTTCTCTGCTTCTGCTATAGAAATTTTTGCAAACGAGACATAGTCTCCTGGCTTTAATTGTGCAAGAATTGGTAAATCCACCGATATTACATTGCCAATTCGCGGATATCCACCTGTTGTTTGTCGATCAGCCATTAAAATAATAGGATGACCACCAGATGGCACTTGAATTGTTCCGAATGTAACTGCACTGGATAAAACCTCAGATTCTTCTATTCTCTTCAGATTCTCGCCTTCTAGCCTATATCCCATACGATCAGCATAATTAGATACTTTATACTCTTTTGTAAAAAAGGATTCTAAACTTTCCTTCTTAAATTGGTTCCATTCAAAATCTGTGATGACTCGGATAACTGGATGAAGACTATACTTTGGTAAAACGTGATCACATATTCCCCACCTCGTTTTTATCCTTTCTTCACCTAGCAATTTCTTTATCATACAAGTAGCAAATTGGGATGGTGTACCAATTTGAAAACGGTCTCCCTTTTTAAGTGCTCTTCCTTCTATACCACCTATAGCAGCACGCACATATGTACTTTTACTACCCATACTACTTGCAACATCGATTCCACCTGCAAATGCTACATATGTCCTGCACCCAAGCTGCGCTTTTCCAAAGCAAAGCATACTACCTTCTTTTGCTATAATTGGTCGCCATAATGGAATTGCCTCTCCATTTAACAAAGGTTCCATATTCGCACCACCAATTGCTAACAATGTTGTTTTTTTAATTAGAATTTTCGGCCCCATAACCGTAATCTCTAATCCAGCTTCATCCTCTTCATTTCCAACTAACATATTTATGATCCTTAATGCTGTCTGATCCATAGCTCCGCCAACAGGTACACCATATTGTTGATACTGGTATCTCCCTAAATCTTGAACTGTTGTAAACATTCCAGCATGTAAAACCTCAGCATTCATTTCTTATCCCCCTCTAAGATTACATATTCTTCCTCTGTTATTGGGATAAAACGCAAATACATGCCGCTTTGTACATATGTAGGAGGATCTTCACTTGGCCTGAATAAAGAAACTGGCGTTCGGCCGATAATATTCCAGCCACCTGGTGTTTCCAGTGGATATATTCCTGTTTGACTTCCACCAATTCCTACTGAACCAGACACTATTTGTAAACGCGGTGTTTGTTTTCTCGGGGTTTCTAACTCTTTCGGCATACCGCCTAAATAGGGAAAACCAGGCGTAAATCCTAACATATAAACAAAATAAGTCGCTTCACTATGAATACGAATTACGTCTTCTACCTGCAATTCGTGATATGCTGCAACTTCTTCTAAATCGGGTCCATACTGCCCTCCGTAACAAACCGGAATAGAAATGTGATTACGCTTCTTTTTCGCAGCGTTTTTGTTGTGATAAAATAAACCACTAATGTATTCACATACATAATCATAAGGTGCTATATTTCTTCCATTTTGCTTCCATAATGCGTACAAATCATAATAAACTGTTAAAGAAGCAAAAGATGGCACACATTCAATCATTCCTACAAACGGACTCTGTTTTAATGATTGAAATAACGCTTGTACTTTCTCATATATATCCATATGAATACTTTCCCCAAATGTAACGACTACTGCTTGATCTCCTAAAGCTGAAAATTTCATCGTTCCCCTTCTTTCTCTTCCCTCCAGCCAAGCTCTTTTGAAATTTGGTACGCTGTTTCTTTTATTTCTGTAATAAACTTTGGAATAGTTGATTCATTATACTCTATCGCTAATCCTGAAATACTAATTCCAGCTATTACTCTTCCATCACTTGCAAAAACAGGCACTGCAATCGCAGCAGTATGATTTTCAAGTTCAGAATAACTAATTGTATAGCCTTGTTTTTTCGCCGTTTGTAACAGATTCAATAATTGTTCTTGATTCAATATTGTTCCATCTGCAAATCTTTCTAATTTCGTTTCCTCAATATATTTCCTTTGATCTTCTTCTGAAAAATAGGAAAGTAAAATGCGCGGACATGCTCCAGCATATAAAGGAGCTCTCTTTCCAATCTCTGTATATACTCGAACCGGTTGATCCCCATCCATTTTTTCAATATAAATAGCATCATTACCGTCTTGAATAATTAAATTCACAGCTTGACCAAGAGTATCTCTAAGCTGTTTCATATAAGGCTTTGCAATGTTTCGTACTGATAATCGTTGCGACACCAGTTGGCCAAACCGTAAAAATATGAAACCGAGTTGATAACTTCCTCTTATTGTTTTTTGTAAAAAGCCCATTTCTTCAAGCGAACCAATTAAGCGATACACAGATGTCTTTGGCATTCCTGTAAGCTGAACCATCTCTGTTAACGTCAACTCTTCATGTTCATAAAACAGTTCTAAAATATCCATCGTTTTTACTGCTGTTTTATTTATACTCATCTTAACTCCCCTAAATTCCGAAATACGGAACATGAATTCCGTTTTTTGAAACATATGTATAATTTAAAATTATAAAATATTCTTTTTATTTAAACAATATTTTTTCAATAAAAAAAAGCATTGAAAAAATATCAATGCTTTTAACTCTTCAGTTACTGCAACGTTCTTACATGTTCTAGTGGCCAAAATACAGCTTCACCTTTTCCGACAATTTGATCCTCAGAAATAAAACCAAACATGCGGCTATCTTTTGAAACTTGGCGATTATCTCCTAATACAAACACTTGACCTTCAGGTACTTTTGTTTTCCCCGTTTTTTGTTCTAATGTAAAATCAGGAGTTAAATTCCCTGATGATATTTTCGCCTTATAATCAGCTAAATACGGCTCATCAACAGCTTTTCCATTTACATATAAAACATCATTTTTATACTCAATTGTATCGCCCGGTAAACCAATTACTCGCTTTACTAAGTCATATCCTTCTTTTCCATGAAAAATGATAATATCAAAACGATCCAATCCTTGTATATTGTAACCAATTTTATTGACAATAACGCGCTCATTATTTTCTAAAGTAGGCATCATGGATTCACCTTGTACGAGTGAAGGAGTAAATAAAACACCTCGAACTACAAAAGCGATTGCAAATGTAATACCTAGTGTCTTAACCCATGAAATGATTTCTTTTTTCTTGCTTTTCTCCATCTTTTTCCCTCTTCCCTAGCACTATGATTATTTTGTTAATTTCACTAGAACTTGTACAGATTTTTGATCAATTTCAGCAAAACAAGATTTTTCTTCTCGAACAGCAGTACCAACGTGCGCTTGTGTAATCCCTGTTTCATTCAGCAATTGTTGTATATTCTCTTTTGTCACACCACTGCCGACAATTAACTCAATATTCCCTTGACTCTCTCTTTTCATTTCAGACAACACAGAAATATTCTCTACTATATCTCCATGACCACCAGAAGTTAAAATATGAGTTACCTTATCAAAATTCCGAAGTATCTTTACCGCTCCTACTAAATCATCTACCTCATCTATAGCGCGGTGAAATGTCACATTGACTCCATTTACAACAGATAATAGATCTGCTAATTTCCCTTCATCAATTTGATTCTGTTCATTTAAAACACCTAACACAACGCCTGCTGCGCCAAGTTCCTGTGCAATTTGTATATCTTCTTTCATCATTTCAATTTCTTCTTTCATATATATAAACGACTTAGCGTGTGGACGAATCATAACATGGACCGGTATGTTTACTGCCTTCACTGCTTCTTTTATAAAAGCATAACTTGGCGTTAATCCACCTTCTGTATATGCTGAAATAAGCTCAATTCGATTTCCACCAGCTTTTTCAATTCGCCGCACATCTTCTAAGCATGTTGCAATTACTTCTAGCATGAAACTACCTCTTTTCGTACTTTCCCTCATTATACAGTAGCACAAACCAGAAGCCTAGCTTTCTCATATAAAACATAAAAAAGAAGATAGAAAAGAAAGATTTTAAAATCCCTGTAAAATCCCAAAACCAAAAATCTTTTCATCATTATAAACAAATTTCAAAGATAAATATATATAAAATGAGAACATGCATATTAGAATCTATATAAATACAAGTTAAAAACCGACCTAAAAAACTAAGTAGTTCAGTTTTTGTGGAGAAAATCACAAATAACATCACAAATAGAGTGCTAAATCCCAATGGATTCAGCACTCTATTTTTTATTGCTATATCTGTGTTTATGTGCTTTTTGGACTTAAATTGACACCAGAAATCGCACTGTAATTAGCAGAGTGACAATGGTTATTGTCACTCTGCTAATTGTTATGCTAAAAGATTTGCTATTTTATATGCTACTTTTCGTAAGTTATAAGGCAATTCAAAATTTAAAAAGAAGTATGTTATAATGGATATAAAATTTTGTGAAAGAATGTTCTTAAACTAACGGTGAAGGTTAATTTAAGAACTCTATTATCTTTATACTTTGTATAATTAGATAGAGGCTATAAATGGGAGGGAATTTATGACTACAAATAAGGACTACATTCGTTATATTCGGGGAAAAGTGGGGCACGATTTAATATTTCTTAATTTTGCTGGAGGTATTGTTTATAACGAACGAAATGAAATTCTTTTACAAAAACGGGGAGATAGAAATGAGTGGGGTTTTCCAGGTGGTGCTATGGAACTTGGAGAATCTCTTAAAGAAACCGCTAAACGAGAAATACTTGAGGAGACAGGATTAAATGTTGAGGTTGAACATCTTATTGGTGTCTACTCTAAATATTCTGGTGAGTTTCCGAACGGAGATAAAGCTCAGACTATCACTCATTTTTTTCAATGCAAGCCAATTGATGGGGAACTTAACGCAGATGGTATTGAGACTTTAGATTTAAAATACTTCCCAATAGACCAAATACCGAAATTATTCACAAAACAACACGAAGATGCCTTAGAAGATTGGCTTTCCAAAAGAAAAGGTGTATTTAAATAAAAACAACTACAAAATAATTATCCATAATCTTTAACTAACGGGTGCGTTTGGTGAAGATTACAATATGTAGAAGTGCTAAAGACCGACTTAATTAAGTCGGTCTTCTTTCTTGCAGATTTCACTGTTATTTAGTGTGCGATTATCATTGCTAATTGTTTTGTTTTTCTAATTGATTTTTCGTATTTTCTCCACGTTATCTGAACTACTTATTAAAAAAAACTGTCTTTTTAGATCGACGAGGGCCTTTTCCTGCCACATGCTAAGGTAAAAAAAGGGAGAAAACGAATACAGGTCATGTTTTATTCTGTATCACAGTGACTTATATGTTGAAAGGTTGAAATGTATATAATATGTGCATTCTTTCATTAACCCGCTATAGAACTCCTCCCATTAACTTAATAAATTTTTTTCCATTTGCTACAACAAATTATGGATTTTCATGTATACCGTTTTTACACACTTATCTTTTATCAATTTTTGCAGCAATCCGATTTCCAATAAATTGGACAGACTGAACGAGAATAACAAGCATAAGGACTGTAACAACCATAACATCAGTTTGGAAACGATAATATCCAAAACGAATTGCTAAATCACCAATACCTCCGCCACCGACAACACCTGCCATAGCAGAGTAGGAAATAAAACTTACTGTTAAAACGGTTAAACTTAATACAAGACCCGAACGCGCTTCAACGAGTAACACTTTCCGTACAATTTGAAGCGGCGTCGCTCCCATTGCTTCCGCAGCTTCAATTACTCCTTTTGGCACTTCACGTAATGCCTGTTCTACAAGTCTTGCAAAATAAGGAATTGCTGCTACTGATAAAGGGATCGTTGCAGCAATCGGACCAATTGTTGTTCCTAATATCGCCCGTGTAAGAGGCACAAGAGCCACTAGTAATATAATAAATGGGAACGAGCGAATAATATTTACAATCCCGTTTAAAACGCGATGAACCATGTTCTGTTCCAGAATCTGTCCTTTACTTGTAAAATATAAAATAACACCTAAAGGAACGCCTAAAATAATTGCTGCTCCAACAGAAAGTCCAACCATTAACAATGTTTGCAAAAGTGATGTCCAAATCTCCGGAAGCAATGGAATAATGTTATTGAACATGTGCGATGCCTCCTTCTTGCTCTACACCTAATAAGAGTTTCGCAATTTCTGATGTTGGTTTTAATTGTTGATCATATAAATCAAATGATTCAACAACTTCTCCCTCTTCCATTATTGCGACTTTATTACAAATTTGTTTAATGACATTCATTTCATGCGTTACGATTACGATTGTAACGCCTAATTCTCTATTGATCTTTTGTAAAAATTGCAAAATAGAACGTGTCGTTTTCGGATCGAGCGCCGATGTTGGTTCATCACAAAGTAAGACTTTTGGATTATTTGCCAATGCACGAGCAATTGCTACCCGTTGCTTTTGTCCGCCACTTAGTTGTGCGGGGAAATGATGCGCTTTATCACTTAAACCAACAATCTCTAAGCATTCTCCTACACGATTTTCTCTTTCTTCTTTCGGAACTGATTTTAACTCTAATGGTAAAGCGACATTATCTGATACGTTTTTATTATGAAGAAGATGAAAATGCTGAAAAATCATACCGATTGATTGTCTTGCCGTTCGTAAATTTTTCTTAGATAACTTTGTTAAATCTTCGCCGTTCACAATGACTGCACCCGAATCTGGCTTTTCCAACAAATTCATCGTACGTAATAATGTAGACTTTCCGGCACCACTTAATCCCGCAATCCCATATATATCATATTCTTCAATTTGCAAAGAGACTGATTTTACACCGTGAAATAAACCTTCTTTCGTTTGAAAGGTTTTATTTATATCACGTAACGTGATCATTTCACTCACTCCTTTTCACTTGATTTAAAAGCATCGTCTGCTATTAATGAGAGCGTTACATCATCCATCGGAGGGTTGTGCAAACCAGCTCGAACATTCAAATAATAGCGGTGTAATGGATTCGTTTCAGATAGGCTTTTTGCCCCTACAATTCGCATTGCTTTATCAACAACCGATATTGCTGCATTTGTCGCAATATATTTTGCTGCTGCTAATTCCGCTTGTAATGATTGTTTATCTTCTATCTCATCATATTTTTTTGCGACTTGATATAAAAATGTACGAGCTTGCAAGAGTTCTAACTCTAACTCTCCTACTAATCTTCTAACATTAGGGAGTAAGCTAATTGGATGGCTTAAACTATTCGGTTGATACGATTTTGCAAAATCAATTGCATAATTTCTTGCGGCCTGTGCAATTCCTAAGTAGCATGCTGGTATATGAAGTAACCATCCAATTCCTTTTGGTTTCGTCTTTGAACCCTTTATATCGGTAAAGTACTTATTAGCAATCTCCACATTCTGTAATACAAGATCATGACTAGCCGTTCCGCGCATTGCAACACTATCCCATGTTTCTTCAATAAAAACACCTTTTTCATGTCTTGGAATTACAAATTCCCCAATTTCTTCTCGTCCTTCCACGCTGGCTGATATGATGAAATAATCAAGTACAGGAGCCATCGTTGTAAAAGTTTTTCTTCCGTTTATTATCCACTTATCACCTTTTTGTACCGCTAACGTTTCTGGTTTTCCTCCACGCGTAGGACTCCCTGTATTTCGCTCTGTTGCAGCTCGGTTAAAAAGAGCACCTTTTTTTACCTCTTCACAAAACCAAGAAAACATGTCAGGTTTCCACGAGCGATTTTCAGCAAGTTCCTTCACAATTCCAAGATGCCATCCAATTGATAAAGCTGTCGCGCCATCTCCTTCTGCAATTTTTTCTTGAAATAAAACAAAATCATATAAAGAAATAGCCTCGCCTCCAACATCTTTTGGGAGTGTTAGTTTTGTATAGCCAATATTCTGTAAATCTTTAATATTTTCAAAGGGAAAAGAACCAAGCTCACTTAGCTGATATTCTCTTCCTGCAAACTGTGGAATTAATCCCTTTAGCTTCTCTAACACAAGAAGTTGTTCTTCTGTTTCTACAAATGAGATTGCCATATTGAGGCCTCCTTTTACTTTAAGTAATCAGGTAACACAAAACCTTCAAACTGTTCTTCAGATTGAATCATTTTTTTAAATTCTGGTGAATGATATGCCTCAATTAAATCTTTAACAAATGGTTTCTCTTTATCTTCATCGCGAACTGTAACAATGATTCGGTGTTGTGATGGTGTTTTTTCTAATTCAAGTGCTTCTTTTAATTTATGTCCAGATGAAATAACAAGATTTCCGTTAATAATACCGTAATCTAGATCCTTCATAGCTCGTGGAATTTGCGGCGATTCAAGTGGAACAAGTTTGAAATTTTTCTTTTTATACGTCACGTCTTTTTCAGAAATCGTTAAAATATTTATATGGTCCTTTAACTTCACCCAACTAATTCCTTCTAGAATACGTAATGCACGCTCTAAATTAACTGGATCATTTGGCACCCCTATTTTCATGCCATCTTCCAAATCATCTAGTGATTTATGTTTTTCAGAATATACACCTTGAGGTGCTGAAGGAACTTGTATTACCCCTGTAATTTTCGCATTATTTTCTTTTGCGTAAGATTCCATAAAAGCGGTGCTTTGAAATATATTTGCATCAATATCTTTACTTGTTAACGCTGGATTTGTTTCGTTTGGTGAATTAAACTCAACAATTTTAACTTTATACCCCTTTTTCTCTAAGTACGGCTGTACTGCTTTTTTCACTTGATCACTATACGGACCAGGTGTAAACCCTAAGCGAATTTCTTTTCGGTCTCCCGCTGATGTTTGTGCGCAACCAGTAATAACAAACAAACTACATACAATACTTACAAGTGCAAAAAATAAACGCTTCATCCCTTTTCCCCTCCTAATAAAAAACAACCTTACATATAAGAAGGTTGTCATTTTTTCCCCTCTTATCTACTCGGAATTAGCACCTTGTCATTCTTTTTCAGGTTGCTGAAGTTTCATTGGGCCGTTCCCTCCACTTCTCTCGATAAGATTATATTGGATTGTTGTCCCTATTGTGTCACTATTCCGATGAAAATACAAGGTTTTTTTACGTTTTTTTCTATAATATGTAAAAGAAAGGTTCATCACCAAAAGACGGGGGTGACATATAGATAGATGTACACTCCACTCCGAGTGGACGCTTTCCGCGGGCGAGAGCGAGCCTCCTCGGCAAGCCTGCGGGGTCTCACTTTCCTCGCTATTCCCGCTGGAGTCGCCACTCTCCGTTCCATGTATGAAAAATGATTCTTTTTCAAAAAATCCCCCCCCTGTTACGGTGATGAACCAAAAAAAAGAAAACCTCAATTTCGCCCGTCTATTTAAACGACTTTATTTTAAATTAAACAGCTTTATTATTGCTGCACAATTAGAATAGTGAAAAGCCGATTTTCCTTAGCGTATAGGAAATCGTTTTTTTCTTGTCGAAATTTACTTAGCGTACGGTGATCATGTATTTTTAAGAATAACGGAAGAATATATAGAAAATGCTACATAAATAGGAAGTTTGATCAACTAAGGGGGGACAACCTTGTTCAATCATATAGTAAAAGCTGTACCCAATTTATTTACGATCGGAAATTTATTGTGCGGTGTTTTTTCAATTACCTTAAATATAAGTGGCTTTTTAGAAGCATCCTCCATTTTTATTTTCTTTTCGGCTGTTTTAGACCTTTTTGATGGAAGGATTGCGAGAAAATTAAAAGTGAACAGTGAGTTTGGCGTAGAATTGGATTCCTTAGCTGATATTGTTAGTTTCGGAGTTGCTCCTGCACTTCTATTTCATTCGATAGCAACACCATCTTTTTTAACTACTTTGGCATTCATCCTTTTCCCAACGATGGGTGCTTTAAGATTAGCTAAATTTAGTGTTAAACCAACCATTGGATATTTTATGGGATTACCTATTCCAGCTGCTGGATTACCATTGGCTGGTATGGGGTTGTTTTCATACAGCAATGCATGGATTACTTTAATCCTCGCTCTCTTAATGGTAAGTCCAATTAGGTTTAAAAAACTTTAATTTGGATCCCATCGACATGATGTAATGGCGTATTACTTTGAAGAAATGGACTGGCATGATGTCGATTATCATACAGTGCTTTCCCGATTCTCGCTGGATCTAATGTAGAAGGAGACACTGTTAAATCGACCATGCCACGCACCATTTTATTTGGAATCTGTCCTTGTAGTCCTTTTTTAAAGCTATCCTTCATAAATTTCTTACCTATTTTACTTTCACCTAGAATTATTCCAATCCTGTAAAATGTTTAAAGAAAAAATAAAGACTATGTATATGTGAAATGAAGAATCCGACCTGGTACTTTATCCAGGTCGGATTTAAATATATATTTCTATTCTGATTGTTTTTGGATACCTACATTTTGTGTTCTTAGTTCTTTCTCATTAGAAAGCTTCCATAAACCATAAATACTGAACATAACTACTACTGTTGCTGCTATGACAGTAAATAATTTCCATTTATTTTTCTTCATAAGTTTCTCCTTAAAATAAAACAAGGAGAAATTCCTTCCCCCTGTTTAAAAATTACTTGTTATAAGATTCATATTGGATTGTCATATACCCTTGTTTTTCAAAAATATGATTACCATATCCTTCAACGCCCCAGCCGCTATCTCCAGCTTTAGCAGTTGCTCCAGCATAAGAAGCATTATATTGATTGTCTGTTGATTATTTAACTAGAGCGCCATCTTTGTATGCGCTTGCTTTTGCATAAATCCTTTTAATAGGTGTAGCTTTTCCACCTGACATGTAAGATTCTGAAGTTGTTTCTACAGTGCCTTTATTATGTCTAGTTTGGTACCTGTAATAAGGATAAGAACTTGCATATTGTACGCCTGCAGAATCAATTCTTTGAGGTACTACCGTTCAATTATTAGGGTTTCCAATCTCTTCCGCTGATGCTGAACTAGCAAAAATACTTGTACCTAAAATGCAAGCTGCGCTTAAAAGACCTAATTTTCTTTTCATAGAATAACAACCTCCTAAAGAAATAATTTTCATATGGTTTTACATTCCAATTTTTACATTTAAAACAATTACCAAAAAGTTAACATATATTGGGTAGTGAATAACTGAAAAGTACATATATTTCACATTATTTTCACATTTGGAAAACATAGAGTATATTTAATTGGGCTTATTTTTAAAAAGAATTCAACATTTTGATGTCTATCATTTTCTTCATCATTGATTTGTTCATTCGGTAAGAAAATTTGAATAAAGGTAGGGGAAGGTGAATGAACGTTTATTTAAAAATACCTATCTAACAAGCCATTATAACGAAAATAAAGTTTTTGTATTTCTACATCAAAAGTTAAACAATTT
>NZ_JBALQK010000079.1:0-8646 GCF_036965845.1 Bacillus sp. JJ1127
GTATAGAAGGATAACCAAGGAAGGATTTAACGAATATGATACATATTTTATTAGCAGATGATGATCAACATATTAGGGAATTACTACATTACCACATAGAAAAGGAAGGATTTAAAGTTTTTGAAGCTGAGGATGGAAAGGTAGCACAATCCATATTAGAAAAAGAAAACATTCACCTTGCCGTTGTTGATATCATGATGCCATTTGTTGACGGATATACTTTATGCGAAGAAATTAGAAAATATCATGATATACCAGTTATTTTATTAACTGCCAAAGATCAATTGGTAGATAAAGAAAAAGGGTTTATTTCAGGGACAGATGATTATATTGTGAAGCCATTCGAACCAGCAGAAGTAATCTTCCGTATGAAAGCTTTGCTTCGTCGTTATCAAATGCTGAGTGCGGACGTTATCACGCTGCACGGGACAACGATTGATAGAAAAAGCTTTGAGGTAAAATGTAATGATCAAACAATTTTACTGCCGTTAAAGGAATTTGAACTATTATCACAACTTGCAGGTTATCCTGGAAGAACGTTCTCAAGGGAAGAGTTGATTGAACTTGTTTGGGGAATGGATTTTGAAGGGGATGAACGTACAGTCGATGTTCATATTAAACGTCTTCGAGATCGTTTTTCAAAACGAACAGATGATTTTCAAATTAAAACGGTGCGCGGACTTGGCTATAAGTTGGAGTTGAAATAAGATGAAGTCACTGTATTCTAGATTTGTATTGATTTCAATAGGAATTATGCTGGTTAGTAGTATAATTGGCTTTTTATTTACAAATGTCTATTATCAGGTGAAATTAAAACCGTATAATAGTGAAAAGATTTTACGTTATGCGGATGAAGTCAAAAATTTATATGAAAAACAGGATGAGGAAAATCGGGATGCTTATTTACATTCTATTGCGAATTTAGGTTATGAGATTTATGTAGTAGATGATCAAAAACATGGGAAACGTTTTGGAAATGCCTTTCGTACGATAAAGATTAGTGATGCTACAATTGAAGAAGTATTGCAAGGAAAAACATACAATGGTGTTTCTACCTATCCAACTCGCTTATTTATAACTGGCTTTTTTGATAATGAATTAATTAATAGTGTTGGGGTTCCGCTGAAAAATGGTGATAAGCAATATGCCTTATTTATTCGTCCTGATATACAGCAGCAATTCGGTGAAATGAGAATTTTCTTAGCAGTATTGCTTGTGTTTATTGTTATATTAAGTATCATTTTTATTGCAATTGCAGCGCGTTATATCGTTCGTCCGATTCGCATATTTACAAAAGCAACTCAAAAGATTGCGAATGGTGAATACGATATTGAATTAGAAGAAGGGCGAAAAGATGAGATTGGAATATTATCTACGAGTTTCAAAAAAATGACAAAAAGTATAAAAGAATTAGATCAAATGAGACAAGAGTTTGTTTCCAACGTGTCGCATGAATTTCAATCTCCACTTTCCTCGATTCAAGGTTTTTCTAAAACTCTACAGTCAGAAAAGATGACAGAAGAGGAAAGAAAACGTTATTTACAAATTATTGAAGGTGAAAGTAAGCGAATGTCTAGTTTATGTAAACAGTTACTTACGCTTGCCTCCTTAGATAAAGAGGAGAAGGTCATTCAAATAAAAGAGTTTGATTTGCAAAAACAAATTAAAGATGTCATTTTTATGTTGGAATGGAAATGGCGTGAAAAAGACATAGCAGTTGAATTTGATGTTCCTAACATAACTATAACAGGCGATGAAAATTTACTTCATCAAGTGTGGACAAATATATTTACAAATAGTATTAAGTTTACAGATAGTGGCGGAACGATTACATTTGCTGCCAGGGAATTAGAAATGAGTGTAGAGATTTCAATCTCAGATAGCGGGATTGGTATGGGACAAGAAGAGATGGATCGGATTTTTGATAGATTTTATAAGGTGGATACAGCAAGGGATCGTAATGTTGAAGGAAGTGGCTTAGGCTTATCCATTGTGAAGAAAATTGTTGAATTACATCAAGGGGAAATTTCAGTAGAGAGTACGAAAGGGCAAGGTACGACATTTCGAATTGAATTACCTAAATAATGAAGAGGCTGCTACAAAAGCAGTCTCTTTCTTTGTAATCTTTTATTCATATTCCGTTCATATTTCTTTTTTAAGCTTCATACATAGAAAGAAATAGGAAGGAGCGAATGAAATGTTTTTAGCTCTACGTGAATTAAAACAATCAAAGTTAAGATACGGGTTAATCGGGCTCATCATGATTTTATTATCATTTTTAGTCCTTGTGATTTCAGGATTAGCAAATGGCTTATCGCATGATAATGCATCATCAATTCAAAATATGGACGCAACAAAATTTGTATTAGCAAAAGATGCGGAAGATAAATTACTTCGTTCACAAATTAAGAAAGAAGATGTGGATGATGTAGTGGGGCAAGTAGATGCAAGAGATGCGGTACCATTTCATGTGAAAGTTTCCACCTATGAGAAGAAGGATAGTTCAAAAAAAGTTGATATAGCAATTTTTGCGAGCGAACGTGATACATTTTTAGAACCAAAGATTGTGCAAGGAAAAGCGTTAGGCACAGCGCAAGATGAAATGGTTGCTGATGAATCAATTAAAGAAAAAGGGGTAGACATTGGAGATACAATCATTGATCCCGTTTCTAAAAAAGAATTTAAAATAGTTGGATTTACGAAAGACCAAATGTTTAGTCATACACCGGTTGTCTATGTAAACCAAGATGTATGGGGAAAAATTGCGCAGCCAAATCAAAAAGATTATAGTGCAATTGCACTTCGTACTGATAAAGAAGTAAAAAATGCACATGTGCTAGAGAAAAAAGAAGTTCTTCAAAGTATTCCAGGATATAAAGAAGAACAAGGAACATTAACAATGATTATTGCGTTCTTGCTGGTGATTGCAGCTTTATTAATCGGTGTGTTCTTCTATGTCATTACATTACAAAAAACACAGCAATTAGGTGTACTAAAAGCAATTGGAACGAAAAATTCGTATTTAGCAAATACGTTAGTTGCGCAAGCATTATTCTTATCTGTTGTCGCGATGGTGATAAGCATTGTATTTGTAGAAGGTTTGCAAAGAATTTTGCCAGAAAGTATGCCGTTCTTATTAACAACAACAATGATTGGCCAATATGCAGGAATCTTTATTGTAATTAGCATACTAGGAACACTGATTTCCTTATATCAAGTATTAAAGGTGGATGCACTAGAAGCAATTGGAGGTGGCATGTAATGACATCACTATTGAAACTAGATGGAGTTAGTAAAGTATATGGAGAAGGGAACACAGAGGTAACCGCCCTTCATCCCATTTCACTTGATGTGAAGACTGGAGAATTTATCGGTATTGTGGGGCCTTCTGGTTCAGGGAAAAGTACATTATTATCGATTGCTGGAGCATTATTATCACCATCAAAAGGTAATATTTATATTGGTGAGCAAAATATTACCCATTTATCAGAAAAGCAAATGACAGATATTCGTTTAAGAAAAATCGGGTTCATTTTTCAATTTGCTAATCTTGTTCCCTATTTAAGTGTAAAAGAACAATTACAATACATTGCAAAATTAAAGAAAGAAGCCCGAAAAGAATCTGAAACGCGTGCGAATCACTTGCTAACAGTATTTGGACTATCTCAGAGAAAAAAACACTATCCACATCAGTTATCTGGTGGAGAAAGACAAAGGGTTGCGATTGCTCGTGCTTTTATGAATAATCCAGAGTTAATATTAGCAGATGAACCAACGGCAAGCCTTGATTCAAAACGTGGGCGAGAAGTTGTTGAAATGATGAAACGAGAAGTGAAAGAAAGTCAAAAAGCAGCGATTATGATTACGCATGATGAGAAAATTCTTGATGTATGTGATCGGGTATTAACACTTAGAGACGGAAAATTAGTATAGATGATGGCAAAAAAGCACAGGATGGATTCCTGTGCTTTTTTGTACATGATAATTCGTTTAGTTTGATTTTGAGACTAAATGTTATAATAGTATTATTATTCTGTCATTTGTATAGGAGGAGGGTGAAGTGTGGAGAAGAAAATCATACATATGGAAGGGCTTATGGTTTTAGTCGCAAGCATATATATGTATTCATTATGTGATTTTAGTTGGTTTATATTTTTCTTACTGCTTTTAGCACCGGATGTTTCAATGCTTGCATATTTTCTGAATGATCAGGCCGGGGCCATGGTATATAATTTGTTTCACACGTATGTAGTTTCCATATTACTCATTTTAATAGGGATGTTTCTAAATTTAGATGTTATGCTGATGAGTGGCTTAATTTGGACAGCGCATATCGGAATGGATCGAATGTTTGGATATGGTCTTAAATATAAAACAGGTTTTAAAGATACTCACATTCAAAAGTTATAAGGTGAAGTTTATCCTATAATACAAAGTTGATTGATTAAATATTATTGTCGGTGCAACGGAGTATATGGAATATTCTATAGAAGGAAGAAACGAATGGCATACATATAATCCAGCAATACTTCCAAAACTTGAAGGGAATCAAACGGTATATGTACGTAATAAAGGGGAAATGAATTTACAGCCTGGATTAACACAACTTTTTCGTAAAATGAGATCGATGTTTCTAAGTTTGCAACCATGATTCCAACGTGTTCGATTCTTTTTACTGGCATGATGAATTCCTTCTTTCCGTAAATTTCATATGTATCATAATATTGAAAATTAAGAAAATAAGTAAGATAAAAATCTTGCTTATTTTATAGCGTTCTATGATATAGTGAGAAAGTATGTTTGGAGAGAAGGAAGGAGAAAACAGTATGAACACAACTTCGCAAACTCCTTCATTAACGGAAACAATGAAAGAGTGGCATCAAGCGTTAGCATATGAGATTAAACATTGGAAAACGATAGGCGGCAGTAAACTATCTATTATAAATGGACGTTTTTTATATACAGATTATGAAAGCACAGTGTATGTATTTCAGCTTATTTCTGAAGTGAGTTTACCGGATGGTACACCAATCCGAATTGAATTTGATGGTGAGGAAGCAACAGGAGAAGTGCTATCTGTACATGGATTAGAAATCGAATTGAAATTGAATGATTATATACAAGGCGAAATAAGAGAAGCTACTTTATATAGTGAACCATGGCAATTGTTAGAACAATTGCAAGAGCGTTTAAAAGAAGTGCGAAAAGATAAACAAAAGCGTCAGCGAGTAAAACGTCTCTTGGATGGAAAGAGTATGCCAAAGCATATGGAAAAGATGAAAAATCCGAAGAATGAACTTGCATATCGTTCGTTTTATAATGGGGTAACATATGTTTGGGGACCACCAGGAACAGGAAAATCGTACAATTTATCACGCATTATTTCGGCGCATTATCAAAAAGGAAAATCAGTACTTGTGCTTGCTCATAGTAATGCAGCAGTTGACGTATTAATGAGTGAAGTAACAAAGCAAATCGAAAAGAAAGAAAAGTGGACACCAGGAGAAATTGTCCGTTATGGATTTAGTCAACATGAACATATACGTAATCATGAAACATTGTTAGCTTCTAGATTAGTGGAAACAACGAATGGTTCATGGGGAGAAGAAAAGCTTTATTTAGAAGAAATGCGCCAAGATTTACGTCAAAAAATCTTGTCTTATAAAGCAACTGCTTCTGATAAAAAGCGTATGCAAGAAATTGAAGGCGATCTAAGGAAACAAAGGGCAAAAATTAAAGAAGTAGAAAGAGAATATATTGAAAATGCAAAGGTAATAGGTGCGACACTATCCAAATGCGCAATTGATTCTCTTATTTATGAACGGACATTTGATTTAATTGTTGTGGATGAAGTAAGTATGGCGTATGTACCCCAAATTGCGTTAGCGGCTTCTCTTGGAAAAAGAATTGTTATTTGCGGTGACTTTTTACAGTTGCCACCAATTGCGATGGCAAACCACGAGCTCGTTAGAAAGTGGTTAGGGGAAGATATATTTTATCATGCGGGGATTGTCCAATCTGTAAACAAGTGTGAGACACATCCGAATTTATTTATGCTGCAAGAACAAAGGCGTATGCATGCGGATATATCTAAATTTACAAACTCATTTATCTATAAAAATAGAGTGTTCGACCATCCTTCTGTTTCAGTGCGCCAAGAATTAGCGAAATTGCAGCCGTTTGCGAACGAAGCGACTGCCTTGTTTGATACAAGTTTGATGGGAGCATATTCTGTAAAAGATGCTGCCTCTGGCTCTCGTTTTAATATCATGTCAGGGCTAATTGCGGTGCAAATGATTTTAATTGGATTATTAGATGGGGTTCAATCGATTGGAGTTGTAACGCCATATCGTGCACAGTCCCGTTTCTTATCAACATGTATAAGAGAAATATTGCAAAAGACAAAATATCGAAATACACCTGTTCTAGCAGCAACGGTTCATAAATTTCAAGGGTCTGAACGAGACATGATGATATTTGATACAGTGGATAGTTATCCGCAGGAACGTCCGGGTGTATTATTCTTCGATCATAAGAATCATCGTCTTGTAAACGTTGCGGTAACAAGGGCAAGAGGGAAGTTCATTCAGTTATCAGACTGCCAGTATATGCGGAAAAATCTTTCTAGAAAACAAGCGTTATCTCACTTAACTTCTCACATAGAAAGACACGGAAATGTATATGATCGTACAACATCACGTCCATTGTTAGAGCGAAAGATTACAAAACGTCTGAGATGGTTTATGCAAATGAATTTAGAAGAACCGAAAGGATTGTTAAAAGATATCCTATCAGCAAAACAAAAAATTATTATTTCGCTTCCAAGTACAAGGCAGGTAGATAAAAGAGTATGGCAGGCGTTAATGCGTACGACAGCACAGGTAACGATATATAGCGATGGACCAATTCCATTAAAAAATGTAAGGGCACAAAGGCAAAATAAATCGTTACCATTTTTATTAATTGATGATGAAATCTTTTGGGTAGGCGCTCCGTTAACATCTCAAATGATGTTTGAAGGAAGTCCAGAATTCCCTTATATATGTGCGAGATTACAGGCGCCTGAAACAATTGGTGTTTTAAAAGGGTTTTTAGATATTCGTTAAAAACGGATATGAATTCCTTGACATTTAGTTGGAATAAAACTAGAATAAAAATAATTTAATATAATTTTATGAAAATAAAAATAATTTTCTTATCACGAGAGGTGGAGGGACTGGCCCTATGAAGCCTCGGCAGCGGATTCAATATGAATACTGTGCCAATTCCAGCAAGTGAAAAACTTGAAAGATAAGAAAGAGGGCCATTTTTAAATTTGTATTTCAAGCCTCTTTCTATCTTTTAGAAAGAGGCTTTTTTATGTGTACATTTAAAGGAGGAATAAGAGAAATGGGGACAAAACAAGTAACGTCACACCGTAATGCCATTATTGAAAGTATAGAAAGAAATAAAGAAAAGTATGTAAAAACAAGTCATGATATTCATGCGAACCCTGAAATTGGTAACCAAGAATTCTTTGCATCTAGAACATTAAGTTTATTGTTAGGAAGTGCAGGTTTTCAGCTGCAGCATAATATAGCAGGGCATGAAACAGGGTTTGTCGCACGGAAAAGTTCAGGAAAACAAGGACCCGCAATTGCCTTTGTAGCGGAGTATGACGCTTTGCCTGGACTAGGCCATGCATGCGGTCACAATTTGATTGGGACAATTAGCGTTGCAGCAGCGATTGCTTTATCGGAGACGCTTGCAGAAATTGGCGGCGAAATTATTGTATTTGGAACACCGGCAGAAGAAGGCGGGCCAAATGGAAGTGCAAAAGCTAGTTATGTGAAAGCAGGTTTATTTAACAATATTGATGCAGCGCTTATGATCCATCCTAGCGGGAAAACAGCAACGACAAGTCCGTCACTAGCAGTTGATCCACTTGATTTTCATTTTTATGGAAAGTCCGCTCATGCAGCAGCGTCACCAGAAGAAGGAATTAATGCATTAGATGCGATTATTCAACTTTACAATGGCATTAACGCACTACGTCAACAGCTTCCATCAGATGTGAAAATTCATGGCGTCATTACAGAAGGAGGAAAAGCACCTAATATTATTCCGGATTACGCAGCAGCGCGTTTCTTCATTCGCGCAGCAACACGGAAGAGATGTGCTGAAGTAACAGAAAAGGTACGAAATATTGCGAAGGGAGCTGCACTCGCAACAGGGACAACAGTAAAAATTAATCAGTTCCAAAACGAAATTGATGAGCTGCTAGTGACGAAGACATTTAATGAAGTGGTTGCTGAGGAGTTAGAACAATTCGGTGAAGAAGTAAACCGAAAAGAGCGATGGGGCATCGGCTCAACAGATGCAGGAAATGTAAGTCAAGTTGTACCAACAATTCACCCTTATATCAAAATTGGTCCAGATGATTTAATTGCACATACGAATGAATTTAGAGAAGCAGCGCGTTCCGAACTTGGAGACAAAGCGTTAATTACATCAGCAAAAGCATTAGCTTGCACGGCATATCGTTTAATTACAGAAGAAGGAACGCTTGATCAAATTAAGAAGGAGTGTCAACTACCCGCTACTTAAACGCTAACACGTTTTGAAGTGGGGGCTTGAAAAAAGCCCTAGTTGTCTAGCCTCAGTCTT
>NZ_JBALQK010000080.1:0-330 GCF_036965845.1 Bacillus sp. JJ1127
GATTTTTTGCACCAGAACCCTTTTTTGTTCATAACAGTCTGCAATTATATGAAATAATAATTCTGAACCATCTTTTTGAAATGGTACATATCCTAATTCGTCTAAAATTAATACATCACAGGTTTCAATGCTTCTTTTAATTTTTTGAAGTGTTCCTTTTTCAAATCCATTCTCTAATTGTGAAACTAGATCAGCTACTCGAAAAAAGCATACTTCGTACCCTTCGCTACATGCTTTCATGCCTAATGCGGTGGCTAAGTGAGTTTTCCCCGTTCCTGATGAACCTATGCATAATAAGTTTTGTCTCTGTGATATAAATTTCAAATCACA
>NZ_JBALQK010000080.1:417-19479 GCF_036965845.1 Bacillus sp. JJ1127
TCTTTCATTAATACATCTTGTAAGAATTGTTCTTTATTTTGAAAATCCACCTCGTCATATAGTTCCGCAAGGTAACCTAATCGCAATAACTTACAAATATCTTTCAATTTTTGATTCATGATGACACCGCCTGTCCTAATAATTTGTCATAACTACTTAAATCAGTTTCGTAATTTACAAGAACAGAGGGTGTATATTCATAACTAGTATTTATGTTATTTAACTTATGTGCATCCATGAGATAACGTAATTCATGTGGATCTCTTTCATAACGACTTTCGTCGTTTAAAACATTTGAAACTTCTTCCAAGGTATATCCTTTTTGTAAGATGTCTTTTAAACCTTTTAATCGATTTTTTATTTCAGCATTTGTATACAATAAATAATGTTGAACTTTTTCTGGTAAATGTTTCACATGCCTTGAATATTTGACAGCCCTTGGTTTTGTAATCCAATCATCAAAAATGCTTTTCCATGGAATTGGGGTAGAATGATTCATATAAGGCCGAAATCCTTCAAAGATCATTTCTCCATTTTTATCAATACATACGAAGGTATCCCATTCTTTTTTAATAGTAATTACTTGATTGATTTTTACATTTGGAATATAGATCTTCTCATTATCAAACGTAATCTCACCGTACTTATTTACTGTACTTTGTGCAATCTCATAAATAGAAAAATCTTGTTTTGGTAATGCTTTTAATTTTTGTTTATCTTCTTGCCATAATTCATCTATTAAAACACCTTTGTCATAATGGACACGATTTCGATCCTCAATTAGTTTCTTTTCTAACCAAGATGCAAGTTGTTCAAAACTCTCCATGGTTGGTTCTGGTAGAAATAGATTATTTCGAGTATATCCAACTTTCTTTTCCACGTTACCTTTTTCGTGACCACTGTAAGGATTACAAGCTTGTATTTCAAATCCATACTGAGCCTGAAAGGCTAAGAATGAATCTGTATACTTTCTGTTTTCTCCTTTTCCAATTGTAGCTACTGCCGCTGATAAATTATCAATTCGTAATACGCTTGGTACACCACCAGCTTGTTGGAATGTTGTTTTTAATCCCTGTAAAAAACACTCCGTGTTTTCAGCCGGTAATGGGCAAGCAAATGCCACATTACTATGAGGAAAACTTAAATATAGAACCTTTACATCTTTGTAGGATCCATTTTTAACCACTTTCATATTTCCATAATCAACTTGCGCTTCTCCTGGAGGGTGTTCAAGTCTTTCGTAACGAGTTGCTTTTTCTATTTTTAATTCTAATTTTCGATTTTGAACATAATCACATACGGTTCGGTACGAACCTTTAAATCCATGCTCGTCACGCAACTGTTCAAACATTTTTTTAGCTGTTCTACGTTGTTTTTTCTTTAATTTTGCATCTTCTGTTAACCAACAATCAATGATTTCACCATACACTTCTTCATACATCATTCCAGTTTTAGCTTTTGGCAATTGACCTATTTCAATATCTCCGTCAGCATATTTTTTAGCAGTTCTCCAATTGCATCCTAACCTTCTAGAGATTTCCGCAATTGTTAGGTCTTCGTTTTCCCGTAAATGTTTGATATAATTAATTTCTGGCATTGCTAGCATATCCTTTCATATCCTCCCTGTAATTGAATTCGACACTCAACACAGTAGAGGTTATTTAAGAGGCTGGCAAGCCTTTTTTTGTGCAATCATTTCTGCACGTTTTTATTGCATTACTTTGTACTTTAATTTTGCACTAAACAGATGGGCATTGTGCCTGAAGCCCATATACTAAAAAAACTACACAAACCAACCATTATCATTATCCATGTAGACAAATAATTACCATTAGCTATTAGAGGTAGCACCCCATCACTTGCATTCATTGCAGCCTGATCACTATCATTTTGTTCACTGGATACCGCGTATATTGATACCAAAACAAGACCGTCTTTTAACATGTCTGAACGTACACTTTTTATCATTTGTCGTTCCGCATTTACTTAAAAGAAACAAGTCTGCTATGGTATAGGTACAAGTTTTTTACATTTATTTTCTCAACATATAGCCGTGAGAACTTAACAATAAGTTTGTTAAAATATAATTAACCGATATCTTAACAACTTGCCTGTGTTTCTTCACAGGTATTTTTTTATGCTAGTTTTTAGTTAGCAAATATACTCTTCTCACCCCTTTTTGATGCTGTACGCATCATCATAGTCGAGAACCGGTGGGGTAGTTGGTAATACAGACAGGTTCAGTTCTCAACCATGATGACAAGCAAAGGTCCTGTCGTATGTTCCTAAATTCGTAACATTCATATATACTACTTCTAGGTTTTATGTGTTAAACTGATTACATTCTAAGATGTTATTCATTACCGTTTGTCCTTTTTGCAATACTCTATTTGTTGCTCTGGAGTCCGCCCAACTCTAGAGCCCTTTTTTGTTCTTGAAATTGTCAAAACTTTCGGGAATCATTGGAGTTAGTATGTGATATTATATTGTTATAAGGTCATATGTTCCCACCCCTGTAAAGCCCTGTACCCTTCACAGGGCTTTTTATTTTACTCTTATTTCACCAGAGTTATAAATTCAAGGGAGGCACTCGAAAGGGTGTCTTTTCTTTTTTTCTAAAGGACCTGTTCACTTTTAGATCCTAACAACATAAAATAAACCGAATCCGTTACGTGTGAACCCCTATGTTTTTCCCTCTTACTTAAAGGAGGAACTATTATGGGCCTCGGTGGAGGATTCGCTTTACTCGTCGTACTCTTTATATTATTAATCATAGTTGGGGCTGCTTGCTTCTGCTAAAAAACCATCAGAAAAGATACTCATAAGAGTGTCTTTTCTTTATGGGGTCCTGCTAACCAAATGACATAAAACCCACATTAAGGCATTTTTTGGAATCCACTTTACACTTCACGGCACGGTTGCTTCCTCTACCCCGGATAAAAACCATTTTTGATACTGCCATTCCGAGACGATTTACATCAAATGTAAATCGTCCGATGGACTAGAACAGTTACCCTGTGACTAAGCCCATAAGGGGCCGGTTTTCTCTTTATTTGCTAACAACGTGGAAGATGAAAAAAATTAATAATTGCATTTATAATAGCATCTAGTACAGGTGTATGCATCCTAATCACCCCTGTTATTAATTATAATATATTTATATATAAAGATACATTATAATCATTTATTTTTTCAAGGGCTTTGTTGCCGAGACCCCATGCCCATCAACTTAAGAAGGAAAATAAAATGAACTTTTGTTCATATGAACGAAAAAAACTTAAAATATTTTGTGACCTTAAAAATGAGTATACCAAATAAACCTAGATAGGTATCACTTTTCAAAAATTATACAGCTTTCTTTAGACTTCCTAACACATGATACTCATAGGCAACACCCAGAATATTAAAAGCTTTTTCTTTTCATATCTGTGAGGCTTCCGTCCACTCTCCTGTAAGGGGTGGAACAGCCGAATAAGAATCATTGCTATTTCTTGGGTGTCTTTCTGTATAGATTGATAGAGAAAGACACCCAAGAGACAAGTCTGTTTTGTTAATATTTTCAAAAATAGTAACATTTTTACTTAGTTATGTTATAATCGAATATATAAATAATACATAAGGGGATGGGAATATGTTTAAAAAAGCTATTTTAGGAGTTTCATCTTTAGCAGTTGCGGCAGTAGTTGGATTAGGAATGGCACCTGAGGCATCAGCAGGGTCAGCTCCTCCTCTAACTTCTTTAGATGTAGTAAAAATTGAATCAGAACTAGGTGGGGTCGAATATGTAAACCCTAATAATCTTAGTACGGTCAAAGATCACGGTGGAAGTTATTTATACATTTATACAAGAGAAATTGGCTATGGCCACATTCGTAATGTTAAAATGAATGGCACACAATTAAAAGAAATGAGTCGAACAATGATAGATTTAAATGGCGATCGCATTGTAGATGGCTGGACAATGAAATGGGATGGATCAGGTCACCAGGATGGACGATTTGAATATCAAAACACTTCCACGAACTACCCTTGGAATAAAATGTATACAGCAATAAATATTAAATAATAAGTACTTATACGGGGACCTGTGTAGCAACCGAATGATGAAATTAACTAAAACTAGATTCTAAGAAAATAAATTATAGATATCTTTTCTTTATGGACATATGACACTCACTAGAGTGTCTTTTCTTTATGAAAATATCCCCACACAAAGTGCAGGGATCTGGAGTAAAATACTCTACAAGCTCACCAATATATGATAACTCACCTATTTCCGTAGGTAGGTTATCGCTTTATTGCACACCATCAAAGTATACCCTCTTTTTTTTCATAAACTTTATGCAATTATACATATTCGGAACAAATTACATGAAACCAATAATTAATATGGTAAAATAACTATTGTGGATACGTTCTATAAAACAGATTCTATGATTAGAAGACGTAACACATCTCAATCATATAGATGTGACGTTATTCTAATCTAGTTAACAAAATGATATCAATAATCTTGTTTTTGTACACTAACAATCTGGTAAAAATAAATGATTCTGTTTTATAGAACGTGTTTACACGTATAACAATGGGGTAATACGGATAGATTCGTATTAAATGAAAGTGGTTCAAGTTAGAGAAGGCACCTTATGGTGTCTTTTCTTTATTTCTCAACGGACCTGCTCAATTAGATTCCAACAACATACAGTAAAGTGAAACCGTTAAAAAATATGTGCAATCCAATGTTTTTGTCTCCTGCTTCAAAGGAGGATTTAATATGGACTTTGGTGGCGGCTTTGCTGGAGGATTCGCTTTACTCATTGTGCTATTTATCCTATTGATTATCATCGGATGTAGCTGTTGGGGAGGCGGAGGATTCGGGTACTAAAGAAAATAGGCGCTCATTTGAGTGTCTTTTCTTTATGGGGGTCCCGCTAACTATATGACATAAAACCTAAATTAATACATTTTTTGGAATATACTTTACACTTCACAGCACGGTTGCCCCCTCTACCCCTAATAAAAACCATTTTTGGTACTGCCATTCCGAGACGATTTACATTTGATGTAAATCGTCTGACGGACTAGAACAGTTACCCTGTGACTAAGCCCATAAGGAGCTAATTTTCTCTTTTATTTGCTAACAACGTGGAAGATGAAAAAAATTAATAATTGCATTTATAATAGCATCTAGTATAGGTGTATGCATCCCAATCACCCCCTGTTATTAATTATATATACTCAATTATGGTATATTTATATATGAAAATATACCATAATTGCTTATTTTTTCAAGAGCTTTGTTGACAAGATCCCATGCCCATCAAGCTAAAAAAAGCAAATACCCAAAAATAAAAAAGAGCCAACTCATAAGAGTCAACTCCTCATTGTGTCAATTATTTTAGTATTAATTTGCCTTCACGATTGCAGAGGAAGCTTGATCATTCCATGTTCTTGCACCATCTCCCATACTAACTGTTGTTAAATTAATATATTTCCCATTGTTTACAATAGCAAGTGCACGTCCTTGTGCATTACTATGTTCATAAATTGTTGTATAGTCTCCAAATGGGTGCGTAAGGATAGAGGAAACTGCATCATTGTTTGAACCACTAAAATTAGCTAGAATAACAGGATTTCTACTCGAATTTACAGTAAAACGCGCCCCCTTTAAATCTATGTCATAATAAAATGTGGAGTAAATCTGTGATGAAGATTGTAGGGTTTTTGTAAAGTCTGGAGCAACCGGATGTGTCTTTAAGTATGTTTCAAACTCTACCTTGTTATCAAATCCAATTGTTGTAGGACTTTCATTCAATTCACTCGGCGTTACAACTTTATAGGGCTGTGAAGAAGAATCTGCATAAGCCGCCGTATTTGATACACCAAGCAACATTGTTCCAACTAATAAAGCAGTAGAAAGTACACCCATAACACGTTTCAAATTTATCACTCCTCTAATAGAATACGTACAAGTTTATTGTACAAGTACTTTCCTTTTATTGGCAATCAATTGATTTATTTCTCAATAAAGATAATCAATATGTATAGATTTCTAATTATATTTGGAACTTAAATTAAAAGATAAACTTCAATAATTTAAGACCATTACGAGACAAAATGTGACTTTACCCATAAAGTTGCCGCTAAAGGAAGCATAACTTTGCCGTAGATTAATTGTTAACCCATAAGCTTGCCGTGAATGCTGTTGCTTTGTAATAAAGTTTGATAAAAAACCTGTAATTACAAGAACTTTATTCTTCAATATTGCGAAAATTTGGTTTGATAGCTTAAAGCAACTAGATTTTGAATCAAGCAGATTCTGGTTATTTTTCCACATTATAGGTAATCCGTTGAACATTCGCTCTTCATAAAAACGGGGGATTGAGAAAAATTTAATTTGCTAAGTTGGTCGGTTGGCTTAAAATTAAGTTAGGGGATTGTTTAATTTTATAAAAAATAGGTATTAGATTTTAAATACTCGGAGGGTATGAGTTTGAAACAAATTATTTATTTACTTAGACATGGAGAAACTGAATTAAATGTAAAAGGCCGGTATCAGGGGGAACTTGATTCAGCACTAACGTCTGATGGCATTGAACAAGTCAAAAAGAATGCAAAATTACTAAAAGTACTAATTGATAACCCTAAAGAGTGGGAGTTTATTTCCAGTCCATTAGGAAGGGCGCAACAAAGTACTGATATAGTATGTGAGGTTATAGGTTACGATAGAAATAAAGTTAAAATGGACGATCGATTAAAAGAAGTCTCTGTCGGTAAATGGGCTGGTTTAACTACAAAAGAAATTGAAAAATCTTGGCCGGAACTCATGGAAAATACTAATAATTACAATTGGTATTTTAATTCCCCTAGTGGAGAGAGCTATGATTCAGTTGTAGAGAGAGTATCTGAATGGCTACATTCTATACAAAATAAAGAAAAAGTAATAGTAATGTCACATGGACTTACTGGAAGAATAATAAGAGGAGTATATCAGGGGATAACAAAAAATCAAGCATTAGTCTTAGAAGTATCTCAGAATACTTTCTTTAAACTATCTGATAAGCAAATAGAAAGTTTTTGTTCAGAGTATGATGAATTTTATTAAATGGGACTCCATCTTATGAGTGAAAAGGTTATATTTTCAAACTGAATAACATTCCCATATAAAAAATAAATCGAACCTTAAATTTCAAAAAAATCAAACGATAAATTTTTCTATTTTAAGTAGAAATAATCAACCTTTGTTCTAATCACTCTTATTTACAAAAACTAAATCCAACTCAAAACCAAACTCACCTATTTTGATCAATCTTTTTTCAAAGTAAGTGAGTTTTTTCTATTACAAAATCAACGTTTGCAGCATATTTTTAATCAAACTATATTCAAAAGCTACAAAAACGACATTAAAAATATGCTACAAATCCTGGAAGCATAAGTTTGCCGCGAACAAAAAAAACCATAAACTTACCGAAACGGCAAACTTATGGTTTAAATCACACAAAAATCCAATAAAAAGGTAGTAAAATAAATAACCGGTTCCTTAACGTACAGAGAACCGGTTAAAATATGCCCAAATTATGTCGTAACGTACAATTTTCTATTTTGAATAAGATGACCCATAGTAACTCAATTATGTATCTTACAATCAACAATGTCCGTGAATTGGAATCGATTTTTAAAGCGGAATGCATCTGTAGCAATTACTATTTGAGCATATGGATCTATTTTTTGAATATCCATGATTTCATGGAAGATAAAACCGTCCTTATAGTACCAAATGTCAACCTCTTCCTGTGTTCTATATGCATTATGTAACACACGCTCTATCTCTTCCTTTTGCTGCTCATCTAATATTGGTTTTGGCACTTTCGTTTGTTCATGAATCATTCTGTGTAAGCCAGCAAACTGCTCCGGCATACTAATAAACGGAGCCCACTTTTCTTTCCCTCGACCTCTTGGGATACGTGTTTCTTTCATGCTCGGTGTCCCCCTATCAATTGATTTCTGTACTTAATTGTAGAATGTGGCATATATGACACAGCTCTTAATACGCTATTTTTTCCAAAACGAGTACGGATCTCATCTAAAGCTTTTGTTAGTTTCATCTGCTGCTCTCTTTTCTTTAGGTCATCAAATAATGAAATCTGTTCTTCCCCTTCATCTACTAAGTTTGTCAGTGCAATACTGATACTTCGAATTGGTTCTCCTGTATGCAGCTGCAACAGATATTTCAAACAAATGTTGTAGATATCCATCGTTATATTCGTCGCACGGTCAAAGGTAACATTTTTTCTAAATCCCCCCTGGTACTCTTTGCTATAGCCAATAGAAAATTGTACTGTCCGAGCTAGTTTATTCTGCATTCGCATGCGATAGCATACTTCCTCAATTTGCTCAAGTAATATTACGGGTATTTCTTCAATTTGATAGTCTCGCATTAATATTTGGCTCTTACCTATGGATGTTGATTTTGGTATGTATGTATCGGAAATACAGCTAAAATCAATTCCATGGCTATGGAGATGCAAATCCGTTCCTAGCACACCAAACTCTTGCTGCAAGTATTTCAAAGGATAATGAGCCAGATCTCCTATTGTATGTATTCCTTTTCTATTTAATTTGGCTTCTGTTTTCGTTGATATCCCCCAAAATTTGCTTAATGGACGAATGGACCAAAACTTTGTTGGTACATCATCATAGTTCCACTCAGCTATACCATCTGCATTATATTTCGACTCTACATCCAGGGCTATCTTTGACATGAGCATGTTTTTTCCTATGCCGACTGTACTAGATATGCGACTTGCATCATAAATTTCTTGTTGTATTTTCTTTGCAAATTCTCTAGGACTATCCGCAAATAGATGTAAAACACTGTCAATTTGGAAAAAGCATTCATCTATTGAATATTGGTGATAGAACTCTGGAGGCACATATTTTAGTATAATTTTTGAGATGTAATTTGAACAACGTATGTATGTCTCCATCATTGGATTTACAATATGTACATCTGGCATGTTCGCTATCTGATATAGCCGACTACCCTGTTTTATCCCCATATTCTTTAGCGGTCTGGTAGCAGCTAATACAACAGAACCTGGTCGTGTGGTGTCGCTGACAACTGCTAACTTTGTTCGTAATGGATCATAACCTAGCTTAACGCAAGAGACGCTAGCGAAAAATGAAACTAGATCAAGGCAAAGTATAGTTTGATTTGGACAAAGTGAATAATCGTACATAGCTAAATCCTCCTAATATCAGAACGCTTGTTCTTATTATATTCCTATCTAATCCAAATATTCAACACCTCTTTACGAAAATACGTTCGTATCAAGTGAGATATTTTTGAGAGAACTTATGTTAAAGTTTCCAAAGAATTTGATTATAATAAGTATGAGTACACGACCAATTTGTTTGGAACAAATATATAAATTAAAATTTGAACGCTTCTGATATGGGTAATATAAAAACACAATTAGTCTAGGGAGAGATTTATTATGAAGATGACTAAAGGAGATGCTATTCTTCGTTTGCTAACAGAGATTAAACTTGAATTCAAGGAGTCGAGAGAATTGATGGAGCAGATGAACAAGAAAGTGGATAAGATAGAAAAACAAATTGAGGAACTAAAGACATCAAAGGCTCCTACTCTACCTCAAAATGAAAGGGATTGGAAATATCCCTCGAAAATGAAATAGGTTAGGGGTAATTTAGAACTAATTTTCTCATCCAAAGGCTTATTTTCTTAGTAGTACTTGAATTAATTAACTAATATGGTAAAATATTAATGCAGGATGGAAACATTTTAAACTTTATTGATACTTACCACTAATTAAAAGCCCTAGGTATTCTAGGGCTTTTTTTATGCGCTATTATTTGCTTAGTGATATAGAATACGCTATAATATTCACCTATTCACAATACTAAGAGGTGCAAGATATGAATAAAACAGAACTAACAAAAGTCGTAGCAGAAAAAGCAGAACTATCACAAAAAGATGCAGCTGCAGCAACACAAGCTGTATTAGATTCCATTACGAATGCACTTGTAGCCGGAGAGAAAGTACAAATCATTGGATTTGGTACATTTGAAGTCCGCGAAAGAGCTGCACGTATGGGACGTAACCCACAAACTGGTGAAGAAATGCAAATCGCTGCTTCAAAGGTTCCTGCTTTCAAAGCTGGAAAAGAGTTAAAAGAAGCAGTGAAATAATAAATAACTAAGAGGATCTGCTATTTACGCAGATCCTTCTTTAATTAAAAATAAACACTTTTTTCAACTTTCAGGTGTCGCATTTTTTAGACACCTTTATATCCCTAATAATTCAACTGATATTTTGGATATAGATCTTGCAACATTTTATTTATATTTCCTCTCCAAAATTTTTGTAAAGGATAACCTAGTCCTTGTTCTTTTAACCATTTCCCACTGTATATCCGCAATACATCATCTTTTGTTAGTTTCTCTTTTTCTTCGATTGTCCAACGTAATGCTTCAAGCCCTTTTTCCTCTGTCCAGAATCCAGTAGGCGTTTTCTTTAATTCCCATTCTTTAAAACGATTTGGGTACAAATCATTTAACATGTCATAAGAACGACTACTCCAAAATTTTTGTAAAGGATAACCTAGCCCTTGTCTTTTTATCCATGTTCCACTAAAAACATTTAACAATTCTTTTCTAGTTAATTTTTCTCTTTCCTCAATAATCCAGCGTAATTCATCCAAGGCTTTGTCTTTTGTCCAGTAATTTGAAGGTACTCTAAAAAACTCCCATTCTTTAAATGTATTGGGGTATAGTGCATTTAACATAGCAAACGGACTTGATTTCCAGAACTTTATACAAGGAGTTTGAAGTCGATGTTTTATTAACCATTTTTGTGAATATACATCTATTAACTCCGCACGAGACAAACATTCCTTCTCCTCAATTGTCCATTTTAAAGCATTTAGTGCCGTTTCTTTTGTCCAGTAATTACGATAAGTTGCTTTGAATTGCCATGGCTTAAACCTATTTGGATACAAATCATTAACCATCTTAAATGGGCTACTTTCCCAAATAGATGATACTGGAGTCCATAAATTCCGGTCAGTTAACCATTGGAAAGTAACGTTTTCCAAGATTTCCTCATCACCCCAACCCTCTTGCTGAATATATTCGGACAGAATATGAAGTGATCGTTCTTTTGTCCAATACAGGTTAGGTGTTCTACTTAATTGATATGGTTGAAAGTAATCTGGGAACAAATCATTCAACACAGAGTATGGACTTGTTCCCCAAAATTTTTGAAAAGGTGTACCTAATCTATTTTTGTAGAACCATTTACTATCCATTATTTTAGGTAATTCGTGTTTTTGTAGATTATCTTTTTGTATAATATGTAAAATAGCTTTTATTGCATTTTGTTTCGTCCAATAATTTGAAGGTACATTCTTAAATTGCCATGGTTTAAACTTATTTGGATATAAATCATCAATCATTTTAAATGGACTACTTTGCCAATACATCAATAATGGACTACTTAATTTTTTAGTAACAATCCATTTCATACTGAATACTTCTAATAGTTCCTCATCTTCAAGCTGTTCTTCTTGTATAATATATGCAAGTTCTCGTAATGCGATTTCCTTTGTCCAATAATTTGTAGTCGCACATTTGAAATGAAACGGTTTAAACTGATTAGGGTATAAGTCATTTATCATTAAGTAAGCATTATTTTCCCACAATCGATTACATGGCGCATGTAACTTATGTTTTATAAGCCATTTATGATTGTACACTTCTTTTAATTGCTCCATTGTCAGCCGTTCTTTTTCTTCAATTGTCCAACGCAATGCTTCTAAGCCTGTTTCTTTTGTCCAATAATTTAAAGGAGCCATCTTCAATTCCCATTCTTTTAAAAGTCCTGGATATGCATCATTTAGCATTCTAAATGGACTATCACTATAAATAATAGAAATTGCTCCTCCTAATTTATATCTCTTTATAATTGATAAGTCCCATCCCTCTTTAATCTGATTTCTGTCCCACGTTAAGATAACTTCAATTAGATATTTTGTAACACGTTTAATCAAACTTCTATCTATGTCTTCACTCCAAGTTCCTTTTGGGAACATTCTTCTCTTACCATCTAGAATCTGTTGATAAACTTCTTCAATTGTCAAATTTTTCACTGCATTAACCTCCTTATTTAAGAGTATATCTTAATGGTGAATTATGTATATATTAACTCTTCTTGAAAATTGTAAAATAAGCATTTTGAGGGTCAGCCGAGATACGTGTAAAAATAGGTCATAGCCTTACTTTTATTTCCAGATAAAACCTATTGAAATGATATATAGGGGTGGTGACAGGGTAGCTGGTACTACTCCTTAACGTAGAGTAGTGAAGGAAACCCTTTTTATCGTAGAGAATATATACGGAATAGGAATCTAAGTATGTACTTTCAGATGAAGGGAGAAATCACATGAATAAATTTGTAAATGACAAGTTTTATGAAACGAGAAATAACCTATTAAAGGAGATTACTTTATTGAGTGATGCTCAATTCAATAGTAAGCCAGATATAAATAAATGGAGTATAGCACAAGTTTGTCATCACTTAGTTTTATTAGATGAGGCAGCTATAAGGGTTATTTCGTTTGGATTAAAAGAGATTGATAGTACCCGAAAAGAGCGTCGAAAAATTCACTCTATATTATTAGATAGAACGAAAAAATTTACGGCTCCAGAAATTCTTGAACCAAGCTTAGAACTATTTGAAGTTCAACAAATGATTGATTTGTTAAACGATTCGAGAAAAAAATTGATGACTTTTCTTAGTACAATAGAAGATGTATCTATATTAGCGAAAAAATCAGTGAAGCATCCTGCCTTGGGGGAATTACTTCTTGATCAATGGATAGAACTGATATATTTGCATGAACAGCGTCACATAGAACAAATAAAAGAGATAAAACTACTTTTTGAAAGTTGAATAGTATACGAAAGCTCTATCCAATTGGATGGGGCTTTTTATAATAAAATCTAATTATACAGGAGACCAATTTTATTTCCATGATTATAACCCATTCTTTTAGTCCTCTGTTAAATGACAATAAATTTGTTTTTACTTTAATTCTTCCTCTCGATCAACTGGATTTGAAATATATCTGATTCGACTATGCCTAAAACGTTCATTTCTTGTTTAAATGTTCTCCAAGGTTCCACTTTAATAGTTCTCGTACTCTTATCTCTTAATGTATAAACTCTTATATATTGTAGTTCTTGTTGTTTTCCTGCCATAATTTCTTCCTCCACAAAAGATTCTATATTCATAACGAGCTAAAGCAATTTTTCTATTTGCTTTCTATTGTACGAGGAAATAGCCTAAATGTTAATTTAAAATAAAGTTACGATGTTCATAAAAAAAGGCGATGCTTTCTTCCTTTAAGTAAAAAATTCTAAGTGAGTTTAGATTATGCTTTTTTATAAAAATCAAATTAGCAATTGGGTGTTTTTGCACACCCTACCGAAAAAGAGGTAGTAATACAAAATATACCAAATTATATATTGCATACTATCATCCATCTATACAAACATTTTTGAACTTAGGTCGTACTCCTCTCAAAATTATCTAATACATAGGCATCTAAAACCTTCATAATATTCTCCTCAAAATAGGGTATCCGAAATAGTTTTATGCCGTTAGCATTACAGTATTTATTTTTTATTTCATCTCTTCTTTTAGTAGCTTGAAAACCCTTTTCTCCTCCAAAATACTTAACTGGATAAAAATGTTGTCCACCGTCATATTCGATTAAACAGTACAAGGAACCGTCTTCATGAAAAACTGCAAAATCAAACTTCAATACCCTTATATCCTTGCAATCTTCTATTGTGTATTGTGAGATAAAAGAAATATCATGGTCAATCAAATAATCCCTAATTGCCCGTTCACCGTGACTCTCATTACATGCAGGACATCTGGTACCAGCAAGAAATGAGCTCGGTGCCACCATATACTCATACCCACACTCATTATGTTTCAAACATATTTTAGTGGCAGAATTAATATATTCTCCAATGATGGAATAATTATCACCTACTAAGTTATAAACTTCTTTTATAAACTGCTGAGTGGTTTTCTTTTGATTTCCGTAACAATCTGGACATCTAGTTCCACTCAAAAATTTATCTGGAGTTACTAGATATTCATACTGACATGTATTGTGTCTCATTTGTATATGCGTATCAGTATTGATGTAGTGACCAAGTACCGTATACTCATATCCTACACGATCAAACACTTCTTGGACAAAGGTTTCGTGAGTTTTAGTTAGTTTCTCAATTCTATTAGTCAACGAACAAATAGGACAGCCCTTACCCCCGAGGAAAGCGCTAGGGTTTTCATTATAAATATTACCGCATTTATTATGTTGCACTGCTACCTTAACAACAGCTGTAATATATTCACTTAATACCGTATATTCTTTACCATATAATTCTTGTACCTCTCTTAAAAATTCATTGTGTGTCTTTCTTCTAGATTCCCCTTGTTTTCTTAACATACATACGGGACACCTGCTACCGCGTAGAAAACTATTCGGAGTTACCTCATATACGTTTCCACATTCATTGTGCTGCATTTTAACCTTTGTCATCCAATTTTTATATTTACTTAATACTAGGTATTTATCTCCTACTAAATCAAATACTTCAGTTTCAAACTGCGCATGTGTTTTTTGCATATTGCCAGCACACCTCGGGCATCCGCTACCTCTCAAAAAATGAATTGGCATTGTTTCAAACTCACAACCGCATATTTTGTGTTTGAATTTAACCTTTATTTTATTTCCTTTATAAGGAGTCAACACCTCATAATCATCAGTAATAGTGTTTACTTCCTCAAGAAACTGTTGCTGACTCTTTTTAGGCGTACCAAAACAATTAGGACACCTATCACCGCGTAAAAAATTTTTTGGCATTACCTCATATTCATGATTACATTGAACATGTTTCATTTTAATCTTGGATATACCGTTTACATATTGTCCTAAAACTACATATTCAAATCCGACTCTAGTTTCTACTTCTTTAAGGTATTGCTCATGTGTACGCCTATTATTCCTTGTAACACGTTCTCTAGCGCATTTCGGGCATCTCTGACCTCTAAGAAATGCCTTTGGTATCATTTCAAAGTTATAACCACATTCATTATGTTGTAATTTAATTTTCACATTGGTACCAGTATACAATCCTATTACCGAATATTCCGCTGCTACCAAATCAAATACTTCTTGTACAAAAACTTCGTGAGTTTTCTTTTTCGCCATAACTCTCCCTCAAAACAATTCCCTCTTTTATATGAAAATCTCTATAATTATATAATATAAAAAACACCTTATGCAGCAGCAAATAATTTTTCTTCTATAATTGGGGTCCCGCCAACATGCCCATCAACTTTAGAATTTTCACTACCCCTAAGTACAAAAAACGGGATAGGCATGTATGGTGACCCCTTATATGCGCTGAAGCAATATCCATATTGGGATCCTGCCACATCGCTATCAAGCTAAAAAGAACGGGTTACCTCAAAACAATAAAAATGAGCATAATACACAAAAGCCACTCTATAAAAAACGACAAAAAATCATTTTTTTAATAGGTAATAAATGGTGTATGGCTGAGTAGTTACGATTATTTGATATTTTTTTACAAAAACATCCATTTATGATCAAACTTAGAACATTATTCACAGACAACCTTAAGGGGTTCTACACTATATGCCCCCGCTAAAACAATCCTCAATAATCAAAATTAAGTTACACAGTTTTTTCTTTTATCATTTCAACAAATCTCTGTAAGGCAGCCGAAAAAAGTACATCTTTTCTCATAATAAAATAAGTTGGTACTTTGGAATATTTCTCAGGTAAATCAGTCATAGTTAAAGACTGCTCATGGTCTTTCAAAATTGATTTGACCATGACAGCAATGCCCATTCCAGCCTTCACACAACCAATAATCGCTTCAATTGTACCGAATTCTAATACACGCTTTGGATAAATGCCTTCTTCTTTTAACCACTTTTCTACCCTATTCCGATAGTGACAACCATTCCCAAATGCTAACATAGTGACTTTATCAAGTTCTTGCAAAGTATGTAATGGTTGGTGACTAATAATCGTTAATTCTTCCTGACAAAACAAAAAAGAAGTTAAATCTGGATGATGAACATCTTCAACAATGAATGCCCCTTCTAGTTTACGTTCAAGCACAAGTTGAGTTAGCTCAGTGCTTTTATGAGTTTCTAATACTAATTCAACTTCAGGATAATTTTCATAATAGTTTTTTAGAAGAGGAGGTAAACGGACTGCAGCTGTAGAGTTAGTAGATCCAATCTTCAGCGTACCAAGAGGTTTAGATTGATTACTTCGTACCAATCTGATTGATTGCTCAGTTAAATCTAGAATTTCCCTAGCATATGTTAACAAAATCTCGCCATTAGAATTTAAAGTAACTCCCTTTCCGTTACGGTAAAACAAAGGAACTCCCAACTCATCTTCTAGCTGTTTAATTTTCATAGTCACATTTGATTGAACATAGCTTAGTGATTTCGCTGCTTTCGATATACTTCCTTCTTCGGCTACCTTTTTAAATACAGTCAAATCTTTAATATCCATATAAGTCACCTCTCGAGATATCAATTTTTTTGATAATTTTTATCTTTATTATTTATTTTACTTGATACCTATATATTCATACAATAAGAGAGAAGAGGAGGTAATGATAAAATGCAGAAACAAAAAACAAGAAATAACTCCACTAGCTCTTACAAATGGATTATTTTATTGATTGCAACTATTTCACAAACATGTGCCACGTTTGTTACATACGGGATTGGTCCTTTAGCTTCTTTATGGCAGCAAGTACATCACCTATCTCAATTTCAAATAGGATTACTTGTATCAGTTGTCAATATCGGACCTATTTTCTCGATGTTGTTGTTTGGAAACTTAATGGATCGATATGGCGAAAGATGGATTGTAGGAGGAGGATCTATCTTACTTGGAGCGAGTATGTTGCTTGCCTATCCAGCCACCAATTACACATATGTAGTTGCTACTTTACTATTTGTAGGGGTTTGGTATGGAACGGCACAACCTGGGGGCAGTAAAGCTATTGTAAGGTGGTTTCCTCCTCAGCGTAGAGGACTTGCAATGGGTATTCGTCAAACTGGAATTCCCATCGGAGGTGCTTTAGCTTCTAGTACACTTCCTTTCTTTTTTTATGAATATGGCCTTCCATCTGTAATCCTTGTGCAAGCAATTGCAGCTATTAGTGGGGGCTTATTGTTCATCCTATTTTATCGTGAGGAGCATTCCAGCATTCAAAAAACAGAAACGGTTTCCTTCTTTACAAAGTTAAAGAAGATACAAAGAAACCATTCTCTTTATCCTATCTTTTTAATTGGAATATCAATGATGTCCTTACAAATGGTGCTCGTTTCCCATCTAATGAGTTATCTTACAAATGAAGTTCATACAAATCTTCATCATGCTGGAACATTATTAAGTATAGTATTGATAGGTGGAATGTTTGGGAGGATCCTTTTAGCATGGGCTAGTGATAACATATTTAAAGGAAATCGCGTCATTCCATTACAAATAACTATCGGTATCACTGTCTTATTGCTCCTTTGTACGAGCTATGTCATGACTTATATGACTTTTTGGTTACTTGTAATCTTATGCTTCTTTTTTGGTTTCTTTGCTATCGGTTGGTTTAGTTTATTTATCGTTTTTGTATCAGAAAGATCAGATCCGCAATTTATTGGTTTAACTGTCAGTTTTGCTTTAACATTGAATCAATTTGCTATCGTACTTGCACCTACGTTGTTTGGTATACTTGTTGACTATTTCCATAGTTATACTGTTCCGTTTAGTATCCTAGCTCTTTTCATTGCTTTGAGTGGAATATGGTTAACCATTATCGAATATCGTAACAAACAATTACGGTAACTACTTAGTCACTCTATGAAAAAAAGGTAGAAAAGCATTTTTTTAAATGGTCGAGAGGGACTGGCTATGTATAGGAGCGGTCAGGGCCTTTTCCTGCCACGTGCAACATTTTAAAACAAAGAAAAGCAGCGAAGTGTAGGTCTATTTTTCTCTTCATGGTAGTAATCTATATGCTGAAAAATGAAAATAGGTAATAAGGGGCGTATTCTCACTGGAATCATCCCCCTTACTAAACTTCTAAATGAAATGTATGGCTGAGTAGCTAAAATTTTTTGAATTATTAATCTTAATCCATAATAAACCAAACTTATTGTTGTTTATAAGAACATTCAAATTTCATTGTGAAATTTCTTATTATAAAATTCAACTGTAAGATAATTTGTTGGTGTAATTGTATTTGATTTATTTCAAGAATTTGATTAACTCACTTTAATTGAGTTACTTAACACACTAAATGACGAAATCATTATTAATGAATTTTTGAATTTAATTATTTTAATACGACATTAGTGATAAAAAGCTATAAATATCAAAAAGTAAAGAGGAGAAAAAATGTCACGTAAATTATACTTTGCACTCATTATATTAAGTCTTATTTGGGGAGGATCTTTCTATTTTTTCAAGATTTTAGTTGCAGATTTCAATCCTTTGGTAGTAGCATTTTTACGGTCAACTTTTGGAACTATAACACTTATTGCACTTATACCATTTTTCCGCAAATCTTTAAGAGGGAAAATTCCTTTTATACCCTTGTTTGCTGTAGGAATACTAAATACTTTAATTCCATGGACACTTATTTGTTTTAGCGAACAAAAAATGACTAGTAATTTAGCTTCTGTTTTAAATGCAACCCAACCATTATGGACAATGGTTTTAGGAATTTTATTATTTGGTATACGTTCCAATCGTAACCAAATTATAGGTCTATGTATTGGATTCATAGGTATTTTAATACTCTCAGATATACATCTATCAAATATTTTTTCAGTTGATTCATTAAATTTCGTCGCAATGTTGATAGCAACTTTTTGCTATGGTTTAGCAACCCATATAACAAAGCGTTATC
>NZ_JBALQK010000081.1:0-2404 GCF_036965845.1 Bacillus sp. JJ1127
TTATCTAGTTTTGAGAGAATATAAAAAAACTTGTTGACTTTCTGAGTGAATCAAGTATAATAATGATTGTCTCAAATGAATAAAGTCTGGTAATGATGGCAGAGAGGTCACACCCGTTCCCATACCGAACACGGAAGTTAAGCTCTCTAGCGCCGATGGTAGTTGGGGCCTTGCCCCTGTGAGAGTAGGACGTTGCCAGGCTTGCATTATTCCGCAGTAGCTCAGTGGTAGAGCTATCGGCTGTTAACCGATCGGTCGTAGGTTCGAGTCCTACCTGCGGAGCCATTATGCTTCCATAGCTCAGCTGGTAGAGCACTTCCATGGTAAGGAAGAGGTCACCGGTTCAAGCCCGGTTGGAAGCTTGGGAACAGTATTACAACTTTTGGCCCGTTGGTCAAGTGGTTAAGACACCGCCCTTTCACGGCGGTAACACGGGTTCGAATCCCGTACGGGTCACCACTTTTGGAGGATTAGCTCAGCTGGGAGAGCACCTGCCTTACAAGCAGGGGGTCGGCGGTTCGATCCCGTCATCCTCCACCATATATTTTATAATGTCGGAGGGGTAGCGAAGTGGCTAAACGCGGCGGACTGTAAATCCGCTCCTTCGGGTTCGGCAGTTCGAATCTGCCCCCCTCCACCATTTTTCAAAAAATAACCTGAGCAGGGTTTATTTTTTTGATAAGACAAGCATACTAGTAAATATTAATGGGCTATAGCCAAGCGGTAAGGCAACGGACTTTGACTCCGTCATGCGCTGGTTCGAATCCAGCTAGCCCAGCCATTTACGAGCCATTAGCTCAGTTGGTAGAGCATCTGACTTTTAATCAGAGGGTCGAAGGTTCGAGTCCTTCATGGCTCACCATTTTCGCGGAAGTAGTTCAGTGGTAGAATACAACCTTGCCAAGGTTGGGGTCGCGGGTTCGAATCCCGTCTTCCGCTTTTTTACTTCGGGGCCTTAGCTCAGCTGGGAGAGCGCCTGCCTTGCACGCAGGAGGTCAGCGGTTCGATCCCGCTAGGCTCCATTTATAAATCAGAAAAAGCTTACATCAATCGATGTAAGCTTTTTTGTATTCTGTTTAAGGAAGACGGCTTGAATTCATTTCGTTTACAATAGAAAGGTAGAAGTGAATACAATACGTTTGGATATTGGTAATGGGGGGATAGATGTTGAAAGTTGTTATTGCATCTGATTCATATAAAGAGAGTTTACGGGCAATAGAGGTATGTAAGGCCATTGAAATGGGATTTAGTGAGGTTTTTCCTGAAGCTAAGTATGTAACAGCTCCAATTGGAGATGGAGGAGAAGGAACTGTTCAATCTCTTGTTGATGCTACAGGTGGAAAGGTTATTTCACTCGATGTCACAGGTCCACTTGGAGAGGAAGTAGAGGCGTTTTACGGTATTTCTCAAGATAAAAGAACAGCATTTATTGAAATGGCAGCAGCATCAGGACTGCATCATATTCCAATTGAAAAACGAAATCCGCTTATTACGACTACAAGAGGAACAGGAGAACTCATATTACATGCATTAGATCAAGGGGTACAGCATATCATTCTAGGGCTCGGAGGAAGTGCTACCAATGATGGTGGAGCTGGCATGCTGTCTGCTTTAGGTGCGAAGTTCTTAAATGAAAATGGAGAAGTAATGGAGCCTGTTGGTGGCAATTTACATTCCATTGCCACTTTTAATCTTTCGGAACTAGATTCTCGTTTCGTACATGTGAAATTAGAAGCGGCATGTGATGTAGATAATCCGTTAATTGGGCCAAAAGGAGCCTCTTTTGTATTTGCTAAACAAAAGGGAGCTAATGTAGAAATGATGAAAGAACTAGAAGAAAATTTGAAACATTATGCTCATATATTAAAAGAACACTTCCATGTCGATGTAGCAGAAGTTCCAGGTGCAGGAGCGGCTGGAGGTGTAGGAGCAGCAGTCGTTGCGGTATTAAAAGGACAACTTCGAAAAGGAATTGAAATTGTATTAGATTATATAGGCTTTGATAAACATATAGAAGGCGCTGATCTTGTTTTGACAGGTGAAGGAAGAATAGATGAACAAACAGCCTACGGAAAAGCTCCTGTTGGTGTTGCTAGACGTGTGAAACAACATCATATACCAGTTATCGCTATTGGTGGCTCCGTTCTTTCAAATCATATTCCGATTTATAAAGAGGGGATCGATGCTGTATTCGGGGTGACAGCAAGCCCAATGACATTAGAAGAAGCATATAGATCAGCGGAAGAAAATATTAAAATGACCGCAAGGAATATTGCAACGGTATGGAAATTAGCATCAGAAAAACATCTCTAAGTATAGAGGTGTTTTTTATGTTTACTAATGTATATATACATTAATTAAAAAACCGACATAAAAATTTCTTTCTTTTAGGGGGACGAGAGCA
>NZ_JBALQK010000082.1:0-14782 GCF_036965845.1 Bacillus sp. JJ1127
TAAAATAAAAATTGACGTTTCACGTTGTTTGTTTCGTTTAGTTTTCAAAGTTCAACATCGCGTTTCAGCGACTTTCATAATATAACATCTTTCATCTAACTCGTCAATATCTTTTTTCTTTCGTTGTTGACGACGCTTATTAATTTACCACATTAACACTTAATGAGTCAACACTGTTTTTTAATTTTTTTAATACATGCCAAAATATTTTTATCCTGGCATTATATATAATTTAATAATGACCAATGCACAAATACCTGGTATCCCTAAAAGGCTAGAAACAGAAGCTGTTCCGATGTTAATAGGAATATGAAAATTAAAGTATGTCCCAATTACATTCACAGCAAATAACAGTACGACACCTATCATTACTTTGATGAATATCCTCCCTATAAACTGCAGCGGTTTCGTAGAGGCACCAAAAACTAACAAAACAAACACTAAAGTAAGAATACCACCAATAATAATTGTAGAATTCATTTTCCCCCTCCTTATATAACTCATACACTCTATTTGTATGGGACAAGGAGGTAAAAAAGAACATTCAATTACATAAAGTAACACCTTAATTAATGAGTATCTTCTTCATCCTCCACTGATGAAAAGCCCTCACAATCGAGGTATTACCACCCGCGAATAGCGGAATAAAAAAGACCCTGATTTAAAAATCAGAGTCTTTTACCATTGTTCCATCTTTACAGGACGACGTTTCGCTTCTTTTAATAAGAAAAAATATTTTGCTTCTGCTATTTTTAAAGAACAAAGCACATTTTGCGATGGTTCAACACTTTGCTCTACCATTCTTTTTTGACGTAACCACTCGTTTTTCACTTTCTCTAACAAAGCAATTAACTTATCATCGTATTCTTTACGCAACTTTCCCTTTTTTTGAAAAAACATTTCAGCTTCTCCTCTTATACTTCTCTACGGCCTTCTAGGGCCTTAGATAAAGTTACTTCATCCGCATACTCTAAATCTCCACCAACCGGAAGACCATGAGCAATACGTGTTACTTTTATACCTGTTGGTTTTAAGAGACGAGAAATATACATTGCTGTAGCTTCACCTTCAATATTTGGGTTCGTTGCTAAAATAACTTCCTGCACAGTCTCATCCTGCAATCTTTTTAAAAGTTGTGGAATATTGATGTCCTCTGGTCCAATTCCTTCCATTGGGGAAATCGCACCTCGCAATACATGATAGACACCTTGATATTCTTTCATTTTTTCCATCGCAATTACATCCTTCGGCTCCTGTACGACACAGACAACCGATTGATCACGGTGGGAATCATCACAAATATAACAAGGATCACGATCTGTAATATGTCCACAAACAGAACAATATGTTAAATTTCTCTTTGCATTTACAAGTGATTTAGCAAAGTCTAGTACGTCATCTTCCTTCATATCTAACACGAAGAATGCCAATCGAACGGCTGTTTTGGGGCCGATTCCTGGCAATTTCATGAAACTATCGATAAGTTTTGATATCGGTTCTGGATAATGCATATGTCAATATCCCCCTACTAGAACATTCCACCTGGTAAATTTAAGCCTTTTGTGAATTGTCCCATTGTAGAGTTTGAAAGTTCCTCGGCTTGCTTAAGTGCATCATTTGTTGCAGCTAACACAAGATCTTGTAACATTTCAATATCTTCTGGATCTACAACTTCTTCTTTAATTTTCACTTCAAGAATTTGCTTATGGCCATTTACAACAACAGTAACCATTCCGCCACCAGCTGTACCTTCAACTGTTTTTTCACCAAGCTCTTCTTGTGCTTTCGCCATTTGCTTTTGCATTTTTTGCATTTGTTTCATCATGTTATTCATATTTCCCATTCCGCCACGCATCATAATACATTCCTCCTAATTGTTGTTATTCTTTTATTTCAATAAGTTGTTGCCCTACCAATTTTACCGCCTCTTCTACGAGGGGATCTACTTTTTGTTCTGCAGCTTCTTCTGAATTTCCACCTTCGCGTTGTAAAAATTCTTCACGAATTTTACCCCATTCCGCCTTTGGAATCGCAATCATATTCAATCTTTTACTCAGCAATTCAAAAAGAACTTGTTCTACGGTATCCATGGCATCACGATTTTCACTCGCCATTTTGCAATGTATCTCATATTGGAAAGCTAAAACATAAGAATCTTCAGAAGCTGCAACTGGTTCACTATTCTCTAACAATACAGCAAACGCCACTTTATTATAGGATTTAAGTCTTCCTAACAACTCACCCCATACGCCTTTTAGCTGCTCTAAATCTTGGCGTTTCGCTTGCTTTAACACTTCATGCACACGCCCAACAGGAATTTTCATACTTCCTGTCCGCACTGGCTTTGGTGTTGAACGCGTTTCCCTTACTTCCTGCTGCACACCAGCTGGTACACCATTCTTCTTCACGTGTTCTAATTCTTTTTCCAGTTGTTGCATTCTGTTCATAATCGCCTGCAAACGGTCTGTTCCATTTGCCTGCACCATAAATTGCTGACAAAGTTGCACCATGACAACTTCCAGGAAAATGCGCGGATGATTTGTCCACTTCATCTCCTGTTGTCCCTTACTGAGTGTATGAATAATTTCATAAATCATCTCGGGTTGCATCGCTTCACTTAGCATACGGAACTGATCATCTACAATTACCCGTTCTAACATATGTTCTAATTGTGGCGAAGTTTGATATAAGAGCATATCACGATAATAGTAAATGAAATCCTCCATAAAACGAACTGGGTCTTTTCCTTTACTCATCATATCATCAATAATGCGTAATGCTCTTGATACATCATTTTCACGTATACATTCTACAAGGTTACCTAAATATTGTTGAGAAACAGAACCTGTTACCGCTAAGACATCCTCAGTTGTAACTATCCCATCGCTATAAGAAATAGCTTGGTCGATAAGACTTAACGCATCACGCATACCACCCTCAGCGGCACGCGCAACAATTTGTAACGCCTCATCTTCTACCTTTGTCCCCTCATTTGTAACAACCGTCGCTAGCCTTTCTACAATATCATGTACTGATATTTTTCGAAATTCAAAGCGTTGGCAGCGTGAAATGATTGTAGGTGGAATTTTATGCGGCTCTGTTGTTGCCAAAATAAAGATAACATGTTGTGGCGGCTCTTCTAACGTCTTTAAAAGCGCATTAAAAGCTCCCATAGAAAGCATGTGAACTTCATCAATAATGTATACTTTATATCTCACTGCACTTGGGGCATATTTTACCTTATCTCTTATATCTCGAATTTCATCTACACCGTTATTTGAAGCCGCATCAATTTCTAATACATCCGAAATAGACCCTTGTGTAATGCCTAAACACGCAGGACATTCATTACAAGGCTCAGCTACTGGAGCATGCTCACAGTTAATTGCCTTTGCAAATACTTTTGCAATTGTCGTTTTACCTGTTCCCCTCGGACCAGAAAACAAATAAGCATGCGAAGCTTTCTCTTGAAGAAGGGCATTTTGCAACGTTTTTGTTACGTGCTTTTGACCGACTACATCTTCAAACTTTTGCGGTCTCCATGTCCGGTATAACGCTTGGTATGACACGAAAATACGGCCTCCCTCAAAGGTTATTATCTTGTATATTATAACCCATTCTGTTTATAGATTCCAAAAGTTATTTTCTATACAAAAAACCCACCTTTTTATATAAGGTGAGTTTTGTATACATATATAACTGCCGTGCACCTTCTGTCGATTACGTACCATAAGCGTTACTTAAGCAGTTAGCTCGGTTCAGGCACTCCTGCGGCACACGAGAAAACCCGCTTATTGCTGCTTCCTTCCGGACCTGACAAGGTTCACGGGGTCCCGTTGCGCAGGACCCAAACGTCAACACCACTTACTTAAGGCAGGCCTTACAGCAACATAACCTCGAGAAGGGATTCGGCCTCGCTAGAGCGGATTGCGAGTACAGGGCACCGCTACCTCCCCGCTTAGCACGGCAAAGTTAAAACCAATATTCGGTTGCCTTGAATAAGGCACTATCAGTATAACTTGTTTCTTCATAAATTGCAAATATGTTAGGCACCAGTATTTTTATCCAATTTTTCCTTCTGCTCTTTCCTTCTTTTACGAAGTTCTCTAAAAAAGTTCGTTAACAGCATGCCACATTCTTCTTCCATCACACCTGGTACCACTTCACATTGGTGATTAAAACGCTCGTCTGTTAAAAGATTCATTAAAGTACCTGCGCATCCACCTTTTGGATCACTTGCACCATATACAACACGTTTCACACGTGATAAAACAATTCCACCCGCGCACATTGGACACGGCTCTAACGTAACATATAATGTTGCATTTTCTAAACGCCACGTCCCTAACTTTTTACAAGCTTCATCTATAGCTAATAACTCTGCATGAGCAATTGATCGTTGCTCTGTCTCTCTTAAATTATAGGCGGCGCTGATTACTTTCCCATCTAGCACAATAACAGCTCCAATCGGAACCTCTTGTATCTCTTCAGCTTTCTTTGCCTCTTCTATTGCACGTTGCATAAAATAAATATCTTGTTCCATAATACATTCCTCTCATTACGAATAAAATACGATAGCTCCTTCACCACTAAATCTCATTTAGCCGCACTTCTCCTTACACATGTAGGATAACTTTTCCCCATTCAATCCAACCTAAAGAAAAAGGAAGGGTGATTACATATGAAAAATACAGCATTACTCATCGTTGACATGATTAACGACTTCAAATTCTCACACGGACCTATTTTAGCGCAAAAGTGCGAGATAATAGTGGAACCTATCTTAAAATTAAAACAAACCATGAAACTATTGGGTTATCCTGTAATTTATGTTAACGATCATTATCAACTATGGAGAGCTGATATCGATCAACTTATCGCTCATTGTACAAATCAGTATAGCAAACACATTATACAAGTACTCTCTCCCGAATCGGATGATTATGTTTTTATTAAACCACACTATTCCGCATTTTATGAAACGCCTTTAAATTCTTTATTAGGGCATTTAAAAATTGAAAACCTTATCGTAACAGGAATAGCAGGAAATATATGCATCCTTTTTACAGCCAATGATGCCCATATGAGAAATTATTCTCTTTCTGTACCACAGGACTGTATTGCCTCCAATTCCGATCAAGATAATATACACGCTTTGAAAATAATGGAGACAACATTAAAGGCAAATATTATGCCTTCTTTCCAACTGAAACTGGATTAGTATATATCTATTTTCTAACTTTTTATAACAAATTAGTCCGTTCACTTCCCTCTTATGCTACAATAATTCTGTTTTGTGCTTTTATTTACAGTAAATTATGAACTGAAAGGAGGAAACAGCGTGACCGGAGTACCATTTATTACGGTTGAAGGGCCAATTGGTGTTGGAAAAACTTCACTAGCGAAGGAAATTTCAACTCACATGCAACTCCACTTATTAAAAGAAATTGTTGATGAAAATCCCTTCTTAGGGAAGTTTTATGAAAACATTGACGAATGGAGTTTTCAAACAGAAATGTTCTTCCTTTGTAATCGATATAAACAATTGGAAGATATTAATATAAAGTATTTAATGAAACATAAACCAGTTGTAGCGGATTACCATATATGTAAAAACCTAATTTTTGCATCTCGTACATTAAAAGATGTTCAATATGACAAATACATGCAAATTTATCGTATTCTTACGCAGGATATGCCTGTACCAAATGTCATTGTATACTTAACAGCAAGCCTTGAAACATTGCAAAAACGAATCGCAATGCGCGGGCGGGAATTCGAAAAAAATATGGATCCAAATTACTTACTACAACTCACTAAAGATTACGAAACAGCAATGGAAACTTTCAAAAAGGATCATCCCGATATCCCAGTCTTGAAGTTTAATGGAGATAATATAGATTTCGTAAAGAATAGCGATGACTTAAATGTAATTTTATCCACCCTCCAAAATACACTCTTAAAGGGGACGAAATAGCAATGAATTTAAGGCAAAAATATGATATACCCAATGATGCAGTAATTACAATCGCTGGTACGGTTGGTGTGGGTAAATCAACTATGACAACTGCACTTGCTAACGCTTTAGGTTACCGGACATCATTTGAGAAAGTGGATTCTAATCCATATTTAGATAAGTTCTACGCTGACTTCACACGTTGGAGCTTTCACTTACAAGTTTATTTTTTAGCGGAGCGATTTAAAGAACAAAAAAGAATTTTTGAATATGGCGGAGGCTTTGTACAAGATCGTTCTATCTATGAAGATACTGGCATTTTTGCAAAAATGCATCACGAAAAAGGAACAATGACAGAGACAGATTATGAAACATACAAAGGATTGTTCGATGCAATGGTTATGACACCTTACTTCCCACATCCAGACTTATTAATCTATTTAGAAGGTTCCTTTGATGATATTGTTAGCCGTATTCAAGAACGTGGTCGCCCAATGGAACAACAAACACCAATTGAATATTGGAAAGAAATGCACGGACGTTATGAAAATTGGATTAATAACTTTAATTCATGCCCTGTCCTACGCTTAAATATTAATGAATACGATATTTTAAAAGGTGAAGATTCAATTGAACCGATCATTAAGAAAATTGGTCATTTCTTAAAACAAACACGCAAACTTGTAAAATAAAAAACCCGTGCATATGCACGGGTTTTCCTATTAATTTACTTTTTCTTTTTCGTTGAAGCAATAATTTCGCTCTCTGACTTCCCAGCATTAATACGCTGACGAACAGTGCTCGTACTAATATCATACGCTTCAGCAATTTCTTTAACAGTCATTTCTTTCCCATTAATAACTGCTGTCAATACTTTACCAGTACGTTTTGGAGCTGCTTCTTTTTTCGCAGTTTTTTTCGGTGCTTCTGCTTTTTTCACATTACAAGTACAACCGCAAAGCTTACGGAATGTATCATCACTTATAATACACGATACGTTTGCACCACTATTTAAAATTCTATTGTTCTTACAGACTGGACATTGTACATAGTATAAAGTTTTTCCATCTAAAGGAAACGTTTGTATAATAAGATCCATGTTGACTCCTTTCATATCTATGAAGATAATCATCGGAATATGAGTGTTTATTAAGGCGATAATAGCCTTACATCATACTTTCTGATTGGTTTTAAAATAAAAACTCGTTACGTGTTGGTAACGAGTTCTCCAATCTCCACTTATATGCGCTGTTGTCAATTATATCTGGAGGAGGTAGAGGGATTCGAACCCCCGCGCGACTCTCGCCACCTGTCGGTTTTCAAGACCGATCCCTTCAGCCAGACTTGGGTATACCTCCATATTGACATCAAATATAATAACAAAAGAAAAACAGTTAGTCAACCCTACTATCATAAATTATGAGGAAAGGAAAATATTACTTTTCCTTTCCCTTTATGTTGCTACTGACAACACCTGTAATTACCAATCACTCATACCGATGAAAGTTTTAATTTACTTAATAACTGTTTTTCCTCCCATATAAGGGCGAAGAACTTCTGGAATTATAATTGTACCATCTTCTTGTTGATAGTTTTCTAAAATTGCTGCAACTGTACGTCCAATCGCAAGACCAGATCCATTTAATGTATGAACAGGTTCTGGTTTTGCATTCGGTTCACGACGGAAACGAATGTTTGCACGTCTTGCTTGGAAAGCTTCAAAGTTACTGCAAGAAGAAATTTCACGATATGTTCCATAACTTGGAATCCATACTTCGATATCGTATTTCTTCGCTGCTGTAAATCCTAAATCTCCTGTACACATGCTCATAACACGATATGGCAGACCTAATAATTGTAACACGCGTTCCGCATCATTTGTTAATTTTTCTAATTCTTCATAAGAATCTTCTGGTTTAACAAATTTCACAAGCTCAACTTTATTAAATTGATGCTGACGGATTAAACCGCGTGTATCGCGTCCAGCTGATCCTGCTTCAGAACGGAAACAAGAGCTAAATGCTGCATAACGAATTGGCAATTGCTCTGCGCTTAAGATTTCGTCACGGTGCATATTTGTTACAGGAACCTCAGCTGTAGGAATTAAGAAGTAATCTTCACTCTCAATAAGGAACGCATCTTCTTCAAACTTTGGAAGCTGCCCCGTTCCTGTCATACTTGCACGGTTTACCATATACGGAGGTAACACTTCTTCATACCCATGTTCATCAGTATGAAGATCCAGCATAAAGCTAATTAAAGCACGTTCCAATCTTGCACCTGCACCTTTATAGAATACAAAGCGGCTTCCTGTTACTTTAGCAGCACGCTCAAAGTCTAAAATCCCTAAATCAGTTGCAAGATCCCAGTGTGGTTTTGGTTCAAAGTTAAATTCTTTTACCTCTCCCCAAGTACGAGCTACCACGTTATCATCCTCTGTTTCACCAATTGGTGCAGATTCATGCGGGATATTTGGAATAGAAAGCATTAATCTTTCTAAATCTTCTTCAACTATACGAAGCTCATTGTCAAGATCCTTTACTTTTTCTCCTACTTCACGCATCTCTAAAATTAGTGCCTCTGCATCTTTCTTTTCGCGTTTTAACACAGAGATCTGTTGAGATACTTCATTACGTTTACTTTTCAATTCCTCTGTTTGAACAAGCAACTCTCTTCTTCTTGTATCTAATTCTTCAAAACGACCGAAATCAGTTAAATCTTCGCCTCTATGCTGTAATTTTGCTTTTACTTCTTCAAAATTCGCACGTAAAAATTTAATATCAAGCATTATATATTCCTCCTTTTGTTTTATAAAACACAAAAAACTCCCGTCCCTGTAAAAAGGGACGGGAGTTAACCCGCGTTGCCACCCTAGTTGAAAGCACCGTTGCTTTCCTCTCAAGTAGAAATAACGGCTCTTCACCGGAAATGCTTACTAATCATAAAGATATTCCACATTCCATTCCAGGATGGATTCACAAACTGTTTCTATCGGTTTTCACCAACCACCGACTCTCTATAAGAAACAACATTTGTTACTACTTCCTATCAACACGCTTATTTTATAAAATTGTTACCATCAATTTACTATAATCTTACACAAGTTGCAAGTTACTTATACAATTTTTTTCATTTTTGCTTCTTTCACCATCTGTACAAAATATGCTGTAACACGATGGTCATCCGTTAATTCCGGATGGAAAGAAGCTGCTAAAAATGGTCCTTGTCTCACTGCTACCATTCGATCATTATGCATAGAAAGAACCTCTACGTTATCAGCTACATTGACAACATATGGCGCACGAATAAATACACCAATAAAGTCTTCTCCTACATCTTTTATCGAAAGCGCTGCTTCGAAGCTATCCTTTTGGCGTCCAAATGCATTACGTTCAACTGTAATATCCATCGCACCAATATGAGATTCTTCATAGCCTACAAGCTTGTTTGCAAGTAAAATCATACCTGCACATGTACCAAACATTGGCTTACCAGATTTCGCAAATTCACGAAGTGACCCCATAAAATCGTACTTATCAATGAGACGGCGCATTGTTGTACTTTCACCGCCTGGTAAAATAAGACCATCAATTTTTTCAAGCTGTTCTACACGTTTAACAACTACAGCCTCTGCGCCACTTGCTTCAACTGCTTTTACATGCTCACGAACAGCTCCTTGAAGACCTAATACACCGACTTTTACCATTTCAAAATCTCCTTTGATTACCAACCGCGTTCTTGCATGCGTTGTTCTGGTAATAACGTCGAAATTTCAACGCCCTTCATTGCAGTACCTAATCCTTTAGAAAGGCTTGCAATTAACTCGTAATCTTCATAATGTGTTGTCGCTTCAACAATTGCACGTGCAAATTTCTCTGGGTTTTCTGATTTGAAAATACCAGATCCAACGAACACACCATCTGCACCAAGCTGCATCATTAATGCTGCGTCTGCTGGCGTTGCTACACCACCTGCTGCAAAGTTTACAACCGGTAAGCGGCCTAGGCGTTTGATTTCAAGTAATACTTCATAAGGAGCTCCCGTATTTTTTGCATATGTCATTAATTCGTCTTCACGAAGACTCGCAACTTGACGGATTTCTGCATTGACTTGACGCATATGACGTACTGCTTCTACAATGTTTCCTGTTCCAGGCTCACCTTTTGTACGGAGCATAGACGCACCTTCTGCGATACGACGCGCTGCTTCTCCAATATCGCGGCATCCGCATACAAATGGAACAGTATAATCACGTTTATTTAAATGATACACTTCATCAGCTGGAGTTAACACTTCACTCTCATCGATGTAGTCTACCCCTAATGATTCTAATACACGTGCTTCCACAAGATGACCAATACGGCATTTTGCCATAACTGGAATTGATACAGCACCCATAACTTCTTCTACGATTGTTGGATCCGCCATACGTGCAACGCCACCTGCTGCACGAATATCCGCAGGAACACGCTCTAGTGCCATAACAGCAACTGCGCCTGCTTCTTCTGCAATTTTTGCTTGTTCAGCGTTAACTACGTCCATGATAACGCCGCCTTTTTGCATTTCTGCCATTCCACGTTTTACACGTTCTGTTCCCGTTACATTTGTCATATACAAAAACCCCCCTAGATGAATTACTTTCCCCTGCTAAAGGCGAAAATTAAGAATACTCTTACATTCTACCACTAACTATAAGATGCTTGTCCACTACTTTTTCATAAAGTCGATATGAAAAATGGAATAAAAAAAGCTCCTACAATGAGGAGCTTTTAAAACCAGCCTTTTACTGTATCAACAGCACTATTCCACATACCACTAAAGAAAGAGCCAATACCACGCATAGAACGTACAAACCAGTTTGCCTGTTCTACGTCTGAATTTGTTACAAGATCTACTTGTAATGACTTACCTGATAAAAATCCAGGGTCATTATTATCTTTAGGCGATATAACCATTTGTCCAAGTGCTGTCCCTTTTTTAATTGGTGCTTCTTTTTCTTTACTTATATTTTTAAATTCTGTTTTATATACATCTTTACTTCCTTTTAGCATCGGAAGTGTAACAGCTTGTTTCGTTTGAACTGCAACATCTTTATCTTTTGCATTTTTTACTTGTACAGTTTCATGTCCTTTTACTGCTGACCCTTTTGGATATACCTTTTTCACTTCAAAATTCGTAAATCCATAATCAAAAAGTTTCTTTGTTTCTGCAAAACGTGCTGGGTGAGAATTCGTTTTAATTACAACGGAAATTAAACGCATACCATTACGTTCTGCTGTCCCTGTAAAGCAATCTCCAGCTTCTGGTGTAGAACCTGTTTTAAGGCCGTCTACTCCTTCATATTGGAATACAAGACCTTTTAACATCCAGTTCCAGTTATCCATTTTAACAGGATATTTTCCACCTTCTTGGAATACTTTTTTCGGAATTTTCGCTGTGTCTAATACTTTTGGAAAATCTTGAATCAGACGTTGCGCTAAAATCGCGACATCTCTTGCAGACATTTTATTTTCTTCATCTGGTGTTGTGCCTTCAGGATGCTGCCCTTTTAAGTCTTTGTTTGTTAGACCTGTAGAGTTTACGAATTTATAATTTTTTAATCCAAACTCTTTCGCCTTATCATTCATCATTTTTACGAAATCTACTTCTTTACCCGCAACCGCTTCAGCTAAAGCAATTGTTGCACCGTTTGCAGAGTAAATTGCCATTGCCTCGTATAACTCTTTTACCGTATAAGAGCCACCATTTTCTAATGGAACGTTTGATAATGTGCGATCTTGTGAAATCTTATGTGCATATTCAGAAACTTTTACCTTTTGGTCCCACTTAAGTTTCCCTTTTGCCACAGCTTCATTAACTAAGTATTCACTCATCATTTTTGTCATACTAGCAATTGCTAATAATTCATCTGCATTTTTTTGGTATAAAATTTTCCCTGAATCTGCTTCTACTAAAATCGCTGCTCCTGCTTCAACATCTAAAGCAGGGCCTGTTTCTGCTGATGCACTGCTATACGTAACAAACATGCTGCAAAATAATGTAAGCACTGTTACCATCGCAATGAATCTCTTGCAAAGCATACCTTTCACTTCTGTTACCCCCAATATCTTTGTACTCACATAACCGTTATTCTAACATAATCAAAAAAAAATAGACAGAGATATCAAATCTCTGTCTATTTACATATAAGACATTATAAAGAGTAATTTGGAGCCTCTTTTGTAATTTGTACATGATGTGGATGACTTTCACGTAAACCAGCACCTGACATACGAATGAATTGTGCATTTTCACGCAAGAATTCTAAATCCTTTGCTCCGCAATATCCCATACCTGCACGTAATCCACCAACCAACTGATGAACTGTATCAGCTAAAGGCCCTTTATATGGTACACGACCTTCGATACCTTCTGGAACAAGTTTTTTGTTTCCTTCTTGGAAGTAACGATCTTTACTTCCTTTTTCCATCGCTCCAACAGAACCCATACCGCGGTATACTTTAAATTGACGGCCTTGATAAATTTCAGTTTCTCCTGGGCTTTCACCTACACCGGCAAACATACTACCAAGCATAACAACATGTGCTCCTGCTGCTAAAGCTTTTACCATATCACCAGAGTATTTAATACCACCATCAGCAATAACTGGAATGCCATGCTTACGAGCTTCTGTTGCACAATCATATACTGCTGTTAATTGTGGTACACCTACACCAGCTACAACGCGTGTTGTACAAATAGAGCCTGGTCCAATACCAACTTTGATAACATTTGCACCAGCTTCAATTAATGCGCGTGTTGCTTCAGCTGTAGCAACGTTACCTGCAATAATGTTTAATGTCGGATATTTTTCTCGAACTTCCTTTACTTTGTCAGCTACATTTTTGTGATGTCCATGAGCTGTATCAAGTACAATTACGTCTACGCTTGCTTTTACTAATGCATCAATACGAAGCATAGCGTCTGCAGTTACACCAACTGCCGCTCCAACTAATAAGCGGCCTTGCTTATCTTTTGCTGAGTTTGGAAACTCAATTACTTTTTCAATATCTTTAATTGTGATAAGCCCTTGTAATACACCGTTATTATCAACAAGAGGGAGCTTTTCAATTTTATATTTCTGTAGGATCTTTTCAGCTTCTTCTAACGTAGTACCAACTGGAGCTGTGATTAATTGTTCTTTTGTCATCACATCGGAAATCTTGATAGAGTAGTCTTGGATAAAGCGCATATCACGGTTTGTAATAATACCAACTAATTTTTGCTCTTCTAAGTTATTTACAATTGGTACACCTGAGATACGATATTTTCCCATAAGATGCTCTGCATCAAATACTTGATGATCTGGAGTTAAAAAGAAAGGATCTGAAATAACGCCGCTTTCAGAACGTTTTACTTTATCAACCTGCTCAGCTTGTTGCTCGATAGACATATTCTTATGAATAACGCCTAAACCACCTTGACGCGCCATTGCAATAGCCATATCCGCTTCTGTTACTGTATCCATTCCCGCACTAATTAAAGGAATATTTAACTGTAAACTTTCGGATAGAACTGTTTTAACACTTACTTCTCTTGGCAATACATCTGACTTCGCTGGTACAAGTAACACATCATCGAATGTCAAACCTTCTTTAACAAATTTAGATTCCCACATAATTGTTCCCCCTATGATACCAGAAATTATTATTAGTAGCTTAACAATTGGTTAAAATACTGTCAAGAAAGTGGAAATATGTTAGAATTTTTAGATAATAAAAGGAGCGTAATATATGCATCATACATCTCATACTTGGCAGCAATTAAGTTTCTTTTTTTCATCCCATAACGTACAGCGTTATCTTGCCCATTGCTATGAAAAATTACCTATCGAAAATGCCGAAAAAAAAAGTTTTGAAAATTGTTATCCCTTTATCTATTACTTAGAACATGGGAAAAGTTATTACGAATTATGTAAAACAGCACCTTTTTCTATTCGACCAATGTTATTATTTTACGGAATGTGCCAGCTCTTTAAAGCATGTTTGTTAACCATTGATCCAAACTATCCAGAATCAACCACAGTCTTAGCACATGGGGTAACAACACGGAAACGAAAAAAGCAGGGTTATCAGTTTTTAGAAGATGAGATTAAAGTACAAAAAAACGGACTGTTCCCTCATATTGCAGAACGAATGTTTCACATGAAACACTTAGAGGGTGAAAAATTTAATATGTTAGAGCAAATGGAGAAAATCCCTGAGTTACAAACTCTATTCCAATATAGTCGAAAAGGACAGATGTTATATAAAGTCAATATATTAAATACACACGATATTTCATTTCCCTTTAGCATACTCGATCGTTTACATATGACAAAGGAAAGATTTTCTCGTTACATCGAAACAACTTGTAAACATCTCTCTATACAGCATACAATTCACGAAACAAATGAATCCGACTTGTTATTCTCAGCTCCCGTTCGCACATGGAATCCTTTATATAGCACACCATTGGCCTATGACTACTATACGGGCTCATACTATTGGCCAATCACGAATGATTCTAGAAATTCTAAACCCTTCTTACCCGAACCACTCATACACTATTTACTGCTCTATAATTTAAGCATGATTTCTCGCTACGAGACTGACTGGTGGTATGACTTATTAGGAAGCTATGCCTCAGAGGATTATCCGTTTATTTATCAATTTTTAGGCATTACTGCAGAGAAAATCCCTTACTATGTTTCACTATTTTTATTAGGTCAATGTCCCCCTATTTCTTAGGAAATAAAAAAAGCACGAGTCAATTGACTCGTGCTTTAATTGCTTGGCGACGTCCTAC
>NZ_JBALQK010000083.1:0-4458 GCF_036965845.1 Bacillus sp. JJ1127
TTTTCGACATCTAAATCCCTGCTATGCAGAATAAAAAGTAACCTACACTCGTTTGCTCTTTCTGTTTTTACTTCGCATGTGGCAGAAAAAGGCACTGACCGCTTCTATGCATGGCCAGATGCTCTCTCCCACCCAAAAAGAGGGGGGTTATGTCGACTTTTTAATTGATGTATATAAAGAACCCCCGCTGATTAAATTTTCACCTTATGAAATTTTTACTTTATAAAACGATTACATGCAATAGATTTGGAATCTACGTAATGTCTGATGTATATTTTCGTTTAAGGTTTCAAAAAAAGTAGTAATTTTAGCGTTATTGTTCCTGTTATTTTTATTAATGAGTAATCTTTCATTTAGCAAAAGCTCTCCATTTGTTCCAAAGCTTTGCATTTGCACAATCATCTCATTTTCATTTTCGGAAATGATAGGCAGAAGATAGTGAAATGCTTGAGTTGGAATGATATAGCTTTTACCGATCATACTTTCCTGGATAGAGTTAATCCATTTTTTGGTGATGATCTTTATGTTTTTTTGTGTAACGATAAAGGATAATGTTGTTGATTTTGTTAAATTTACATCAAATTCATTTGCTTCACATATATGTAAGTTGAAAATTGTTTCATCCTGATGAGATTCAATGTTTGTATTAATAAAATTGTGCATGTTATACGCTTCCATTTTTATTCTCCCTTTGTGCATTTTGGAAAAACAATTTATTCCGCTATTTGGGGGCAGCAATACTCCCACCTCAAAATTCAGTGAAAGCAAAGAAGTTAGGTGGAAGATAAACGGCCCGTAAAAGTCCGATTGGTGAGAGCTAATAATCAGTGGGGAATGAAGACCCCACTGATTAAAGTTTCACATTATATTTATTCAATTTAATATAAAGGAAAAACACTTGTTATACTTTTCAACAAATTCCGATATAATCTTACACCATGTATATGAAGCTAATATGAAGTTAATATGAGTTTAATGTGGTTTTTTATAAAGAACATTTTTTGGAAAATAGGAAGAGTTTTTTTATTTGAAAAACAAATGAAAGCGCATGGTGATAGATTGTACGGGGGAGATGAATTTGTCTATTTTATTGTTCGCATTTTTTGCAGTGGTTTTTTATTTAGAACACTATAAATTTTTATGTTTCATGAATCCAATGCTTGGATTTGAATACTAAATTTATATAGATGAATAAATAGTTGTCATTTTAAGTATCTACCTTACAAAAATGTAATATAAATGTAAGCTATTGTGATAGTTATTTCGACAATTTTTTTATACAATAATAGTAACAGTTCGTACGTGAGTGATGCTGTCAAGAGAAGAGGAAAGGAGAGATGACATGGAATGGATTCATGAATTATTTCAACAATATGGCTATTATGTTGTACTTATCGGATTGCTGGTAGAATATATTGCTCTTCCGTTTCCAGGAGAGCCAACATTAGCTTATGCGGGATATCTAGCACAGATAGGAGACTTACATTTACCAATCTTAATTATCCTATCGTTTATTGGGACAAGTGTTGGAATGACAATTCAGTACTTTGTAGGAAATAAACTTGGTATGCCCTTTGTGCAGAAATATGGAAAATACGTGTTTTTGAAACAAAGAAAAATTGATTTAACGAGAATGTGGTTTGATAAGTATGGATATTTTCTTATCTTTATCGCATTCTTTATTCCAGGCGTACGTCATTTTACTGGATATTTTGCAGGGATTATTAATTTACCGTTTCGTCGTTTTGCGTTAACGATTTATGCAGGTGCATTGTTCTGGGTATCTTTCTTCTTAATCGGTGGCTACTGGCTAGGTGGAAACTTGCATAATATCTTTGGGGCATTGGAGCAGCATATCGGAAAAATCATCTTTGGAGTGATTGTTGTTGTAGCAATTACGCTAGGCGTTCGTTTCCGGAAACAATTGAAACAGGTATTTGTACAAAATGCAAATTAATATGGAATCCATTCTATGTCGAAAATTGGAAGAGGCAGTGCTTATGAGCACTGCCTCTTATTTTTGCGCAAATATTTTATTGTATTTTTCAACTTGTTTTTATTTTACCTGCGATTTTGTAACCAGTGACTATAATACATTCCTGTTTTTGTTGCTGAAAGCTGGTATGTATCTTTGTATATTTCTGAAACAGATTCATTTCTATTAAATTCACTAGAAAATTGAAGACCATGACCGTAATTACCGCTTTCATCAATAAGGAAGTGGACAGTAATTTCAAGTGTCTCTCCTTTTTTAGCGTGAATGGGTATTATATTGTCAATTATTAACGTCAAAATGACAATTATAATTGACAATAAAGAGGATATTATTTACAATTTTAACTAAATAAACGAAAAAGAGGTTGGGTATGAAGCTTCAAAATCGAGTGAGAGAATTTCGAGCAAAGTATCGAATGTCACAAGGTGATTTAGGGAAAGCGATTGATTCATCAAGGCAAACAATTAGCTTAATTGAGCGTGGGGATTATGCGCCGTCGATTGTGTTGTCGCTAAAAATTGCACATATTTTCGGGGTGCCTGTAGAGGAGATATTTATGTTAGTGGAGGGGGAAGAGGAAGATGGAAAATAGGCTAAAGCATATGATGATGTCTATTGCTAAATTATTGGGATCTATGTTAATTGGTCTAATCATCGGATATGTATTCGCTCATTATTTTGGCGTTGGTTCAGAAGGAGATGATTCCTATACCAAAGTAATTGTGCTGTTTATATGCTGCGCAGTTGCTCTAGTTTGGTTTGGAAAAAACATGTGGACATTAACAAAGTTACGTGATGAAGAGGAAAATGAACAGGGACGTAGACTAGGGTCTATGCTCATTTATTTACGTGTAAGTGAAGTGATTGTATGGTCTTGGGCAATTTGTGCTGCAATTATGTATTATCGATCATTTGCAGCAGGGACACCTTCTTTATTTGAGATTGTAAACTTTGTTGTGTCAATTGTATGTTTGATTCTTGTAATATGGATTGGCTTTATTATGAAGAACCGCTATAACGAGTTGTATCCAGAACAGCGCGTTACATATTCACAATCTATGGAGATGTGGGCGAGAAATGCAGATGAAGGACAACAGCATATCGTTCATGAAGCGGGTTACAAGGCATATCAGTTTACAAATATTGTGCTTGCATGGGCATGGATCTTGTCAATCGGTTATACAATTGTACGTGAAGCAGATTTCTTCCTGATTGGTATGATTTCATTTGTCTGGGTCTTGCATATCGGAAAATACATGTATGAAATGCATAGAAAAATGATTTACTAACACACGATAATCAAGGGGAGAAAAACGGTGGATATTTTGAGAAGGCCAGCTTTTTCTATAGTGATTGCTTTTGTTTGTTCAGTTGTATATGGATGGATCAGGCCAGAAAAAATGCAGGCGGTTATGGAATTGTGGGGAGTACTGGTTATTTTAGTACTGGTGTTTGCCATTCATGAATTAGGGCATGTAGTATTTGGTTTGTTAAATGGCCTGCAATTTAAATTCATGACAGCAGGACCGATTACCATCCAAAAAGAAGAGAGAAAGATACGAATAAGAGAAAATAAAATGTGGGGATATTTTGGAGGTATTGCCATGTTATTACCACCTTCATTTTATACGCCAAACCTTTCGAAAAAGTGGGCATGGACGACTTTAGGTGGGCCGATAACAAGTTTGGCCTGCGGCTTGTTGGCGGGTTATATATACATGGTGAGCTATTACCAACCTCTTTTGTATTTTTCTATATTACATTTTGTAATCTTTTTGGCTACGGCAATTCCAATGAGGGGAATCATGCCTAGTGATGGGTATCAATTTTTGATTTTAGTTAAAGGTGATGAGAAGGCTCACCAGCATTTACATAGCATTCAAGTATCCAGCGAGCTATTGAGTTCAAAAAGACCGAAAGACTGGGATAATGAGATAGTAGAAATAAGTAAAGAAAACATAAAGAGTAATGAAGATGTAAGAGAAACCATGAGTGATCTTATGCTCGTGTTTTATTCCAAATGTGATAGAGAAGGAATGGAAAAAGGTATAACTTGTTTAGAACGAGTTTTACAAATCCCTGTTACGAAAGCAAATAAATATTTTGTTGGTAGTTTTCATAGTTGGTACCTGTTATATAAGGCGCTATATGATATGGATGATGTGTCTTTACATGAGATGAAGCAGCATGCCCAAGCTATCACAAAATTGGATTTGCATGGGTATTACCGTACACATGCAATCTTAAAATATTTAGAGAAGGATACGGAGTCCTTTCATACATATATGAAAAAAGCAGAAAAAGAGTTAAAGAATGCTGAAAAGAGTGGAATCGGCTGCTTACAATTAGAACGAGAATGGTTTCAGCTTTTACAAAAGAAACTAGTAATCTAGCAATGGGAAAGAGGGTATCTTACGTTAAGTGAGATATCCTTTTTTCTATAAAAAAACCGACATAAAACC
>NZ_JBALQK010000083.1:4571-15210 GCF_036965845.1 Bacillus sp. JJ1127
GCAAGGATTTAGATGTCGAAAAATTAAAATGGATTTATATATATGTAATTTTATTTAGTTTCACGAATGATAGAGGAAGAAGTAACGTATGTAGCATTGAAGTTGTTAGCGATTGTATTAATTATCCTATTTATTGTTCAATTTGGAGAGAAGCTGCTCGGATTATAGTTTTATACAGTGAATGGCGAGAAAGAAGCTGCAAAAAGTGCAGCTTCTTTTTATTTGTTTATAAATTGTTTATTTTTACCTCCTATTCTAAAAGCAAGGAGGCGATAAGAATGAAAACAGCGGTGTTAGAAGTAAAAGAAGTAACGAAAAGGGTGAAGGGGAGAAGCTTGTTAAATCATATGTCCTTCTCCGTTTATAAAAATGAAATTTGCGGTTTTGTTGGGCCAAATGGTTCTGGGAAAACGACATTAATTCGAACGATTATGGGACTTATTAAACCAGATAAAGGAGAAGTTTTAATTAACGGTGTGAGTGTGCAAAAAAATCGTGAGGAGGCGCTTCAGTACGTCGGAGCGATTGTGGAGGCGCCGATATTTTTTCCTTACATGTCTGGACGAAAAAATTTGCGAAACTTAGGAAGAATTACGATGAACTGCAGGGGAGAGAATTTAGAGAAAAAGGTTGAGCAAGTGTTAAAAATCGTTGGGTTAGAAAATCGTGCAGATGATAAGGTGGGCACGTATTCATTAGGAATGAAACAACGATTAGGAATTGCGCAGGCGCTTCTTGGAGATCCAGATTTTATTATTTTAGATGAGCCTTCAAACGGATTAGATCCAGTGGGGATTAAACAGCTTCGAAAAATCGTACTCGATTTACAGCGTAATAAAGGCATTACTTTCTTCATCTCAAGTCATTTAATTCGTGAATTAGAGCTGATGTGTGATTCATGGGTGATGATTCGGGAAGGGGCACTCATTTGGCGCGGAACGACAGAGGAACTAAAAGGGGATAGTAAGGAGCTAGAAGATATCTTTGTGGAGATGATGAGCTCATGATGATGTTAGTGCGCTCTGAATGGGAGCGACTTTGGGCAAAGAAGGTGACTTGGCTTTGTTTTGCGATGATACCGGTTATGTTGTTTGCTTCAGCAAAGTATTATATGGGGCATAATCAAGTTGTCGCAAAAACAGCTGTAGATTATACGTATGCCAATACATTCCCCGTTATGGGTTTAGCAGAAATGCTCATTAGTGCATGCAATCTTATTGTACTTGTTACGATGGCTTTTATGATTTCTCATGAATATCATAGCGGGCAAATGCGGATGGTATTGCAGCGGGCCTATACGTATCGGCAAATTTTATTGGGGAAAATGATTACGATGCTCATGATGATGGCTTTGTTTTTTCTCGTGTATTTCATTTGCAGCTATGTAGTTGGTTATTTATGTTTTGATTTTAATCCAAATATTTTGCTCTTTTATTATGAACAGCCAATGAAGAGTGAGATGGAAGTCTTTTTCTATACGCTGAAATATTACGGGATGGCCTATGTCATGATAGCTTGTGTAATTAGCATCTTTATGATGCTTACAGCACTTAGTAAATCAACAACAAGTGCAATTGCATTTAGTATCGGGTTTATTATACTTTCTTTTGGAATTCCAGAAGTTATGCAGAGATTTGTACCTAATAGTCAGATAGTATTCGTACGTTATTCGTCGATCGTAAATTTACAGTATCAGGGGATTGCATTATCACTTATAGGAAAAGGAAATTTTATTTACCTTTGTTTAGGGGTATTAAGTATTTATATCGCTATTTCTAATTTTATTACGTTTTATGTGTTAGGAAAGAAAGATCATTTTGTGTGAGGTGATTGAAATGAAACAGTTAATGATAAGTGAGTTTGAAAGGATTTTTTCACGGAAAAAAACAACGGTAATGTTTCTTGTTTTTACATTGTTTCTTATAGGAGACGCCGTTTTCCTTGATTACGGGAAATTAGCAATTTATAGCAGTGAGGGAGCGGCGGCACCTTTAAGTCAGTTGAATTTTCAAGTGGTGTTAGCGAAAGAAATATATTTTATTTTAGCATTATTAGTTTTCCCGATTTTGTTCATTGATAGTTTTAATGGTGAGCGCTCGTCTGGAGCATATCGTCTTGTTTGTATAAGACCAATTGAGAGAACTAAGCTGCTTGTAGTAAAATGGCTAACTCAGTTTATCCTGGCAATTGCGTTTTTGTTTCTTACGTTTATCTTCGGGTATATATATGGCAAGTTATACATTCCTACAGCTGAATATACAACGTTTTTACATCAAGATATCAAATATAATGCAGCGGAAGCTTTCTTATATACATTGAAATTTTACGGGGTATTCGTACTTATTACAGCAACCATTTTATTATTAGCGAGTTTCGTAAGTTTATGGATGCCAAACGTAGTGCTATCTTTCTTTGGGATAATTGGCCTGCTTTTTGGAGCACTATATATTCATGACAGTTTTTCATATTTCTTATCAGCAGGTCAAGAAGCAATCCGTATATTAAGTAATGGAGATTCCATATTCTACCTTGTGAATGGTACAATTTTAGTAGCTTGTATGTTACTCAGTTTTATAACGTGGAAGACAAAAGATTTGTATGAGTGAAGGGGAGAATGACCATGGCAGAGACGATTTTAGTTGTTGATGATGAAGAAGATATTTTAACGTTTATTACAGATAGTCTAGCTATGGAAGGGTATTGCGTGCGAACGGCTTTAGATGGGAAAGAAGCACTCCACCAACTAGATGACAATGTGAGTTTAGTTTTGCTCGATGTAATGCTTCCAGATATGAATGGATTTGAAGTATGCGAAAAAATTAGGGAGAGACAAACTTGTCCTATTCTATTTGTAAGCGCCGATAGTAGGGAGCAATCACGCATTGAAGGGTTGATGATTGGCGGAGATGATTATATTAATAAGCCGTTTAGCTTAAAGGAATTAAAGGCAAGGATTATTGCAAACTTGCGTCGTGCTGCTGATTTAAGAGAGGAAAAGCGAGTTCTTCGTTATGGCAACATCGTAATTGATTTACAGAGTTATGAGGTAACAGCAGGAAATCAAATGATTCATTTTACAAAGAAGGAACTCGAAGTTGTAAAAATGCTCGCGCTACATTCCGGTCAAGTGTTAACGAAAGAACAGCTCTTTGAGAGAATTTGGGGTTACGATAGTGAAAGCGATGTATCTACTGTTGTTGAACATATGAAGAAGATTCGAACAAAGCTTAGTATGTATGACAGGGAGCATACGTATATCCAAACTGTGTGGGGAATTGGGTATAAGTGGAGCGTACAGGCGTGATGGAGAAACTACGGATTAAACAACAATTAGTTGTTGGTTTCTTAATTATTTTGATTGGAAGCCTAGTATTGACTATTTTAACGGCAATCGGTGGTTGGTATTGGTTACAAAGTGATGGGAAAGAGAAAGTGTTTCCGGCCAATTACTATCAGAATCAAATCCCTGCCATTGAAGAATATATTAAGAAAAAAGAAGAATTTTTATTAAATATGAGCGAAAAAGAAGAGTTTGAAAAAGTTATTCCTATGAAGGGTATTCAATATCAGGTTGTAGATAAGCAAGGAGAAATCCGTTATGGTACATATACAAAAGAGATTATAACGAAGCAGAATCCACTTTTGAATGTTATTAATACAAATATTTATGCAGAAAATGATAATAGTGAGATTACAACCTATATTCCGCTAGTCGATAAGGATGGAAATTTACAAGGAGCAGTCGGCTTGCATTATCGTTTGGCCGTTTCAACAAATTCTCTTATTGATTATCTTCCGATTATTCTATTTTTTAGTGCTCCTTTTATTTATATTACAATTTTAGCGTATATGATTTCGAATCGAATGGGGAAAAGAATCGGAAAACCACTTGCTGAACTTTCAGAAGCCTCTAAGCGAATTCAAGCACATGACCTTGACTTTAGCTTAGAATACAAAGCAAATAACGAAATCGGTGAATTAGTTCATTCATTTGAAAATATGCGCGCTGCATTAGCTAATAGCTTATCACGCCAATGGGAACTAGAAGAAGAACGGAGAGAATACGTCAGAGCAATTTCTCACGATTTGAAAACACCGCTAACAATTGTCCAAGGGCATGCCGAAGGGCTACAGAGCGGTCTATGGAAAAATGAAGAGTTGTTGCAGCGTTATTTACAGACGATTGAACGGAATACAAATCGAATGGCGAAGCTGCTGCAAGAATTCAATACGGTGAATGAGCTCGAGAGTTTTTCGTTTCAGTTATTTTTAAGCGAAGTGAACTTGGAGAGCTTTTTTCGTAAGAAGATAGAAGAGTATGAGTATGTTGCCAAAAAGAAAGAGATAGAATGGAACGTTATGTTCGAAACGGATGATGATAGACAGACATTCGTATTTGATCAAGAGAGAATCAGTCAAGTAATGGACAACATCGTTATGAATGGTGTTCGTTTTACACCAGGGGCAGGTAAGATGTTAGTAAAGGTATGTATACAGCAAGATGCATTGCAGTTTCATGTGTACGATTCAGGGAGTGGCTTTCAATCTGGAGATATGCAAAAAGTATTTCAGCGCTTTTATCAGGAAGATACATCTCGCTCCAGTAGTAAAGAACATTCAGGCCTTGGATTATATATTGCGAAGACAATTGTGGAGAAGCATGACGGAAAAATATTTGCGGAAAATAGTTCAATATGCGGCGGGGCGCATGTGTGGTTTCAGATTCCGAGTGTGTAATAAAATGACGAATTTTGTAGAAGTACCGATATATTGAAAAACGAGGCTGGAAGATGTATCTTCCAGCCTCGTTTATATTAAGAGTTACTTTCAATGTGGTGACCGTTTTCCTCTCTAGGATCTTGTAATAGGTTAAATACATCTGCTAAGCAAAATGCGATAAACCAAGTCCAAAGGCCGTGGAAGACAGCTGAGCCTAATTGAAGTGGTAATGTATAGTTTGTCATTGAGTAGGAAATACATCCTCCAACGATTCCGATCATTGTTAATAGCATTGTTTTTTGAGCGTTTTCTTCTGGGTTAAAGAGGAAGTAAATGTATCCGCCTAATATTGAAGCGCTTACAATAGATTCGATTCCATTAAAAATAATGTGTTCTCCAAGCTGATTGTTTGTCCAGAAGCAAATTGCGCCGCCGATAATCGCAAACAAAGCAGCTACCCAGTACCGTATATATTGATTCATATGTTCATCTCCTTATGTAATAAGATGATTTGGAAGTCAAAAAGATAGGTATAGTATATAGAAGTGAATGTTAGTTGTACGTATTTTTTCTATAAAAAGAGTTGTGAAGAATAACTAAGATGATCGGTCTTTTTAAGCCGTTTCTTGTAAGATGTGATAATACTAGTTATTACGTAAACTTGTGCTTGAAATATACCCGACTTCTCGTTTCTTTTTGCTTATAAAAGTAAGAGAAACTCCCAAGTCTATACATTTTTTTGTAAGTCTTATTATATTATAACATATTTCAAGGGGTAATAATAGAATTATCTGATTTTGTAATAAGTGTAAAAAATAAAAAGCGTAAGGAATCAGGATTCCTTGCGCTTTCTTATATACGTTTGAAACGTCCAACGATTTCAACGGTTTCTGTAATATTCATAAACGCATGATTGTCTACATGACGAATGATGCGTTTTATTTCTCCTAATTCGTAACGAGTTACGACAGTGTAAATCATTTTTTTCTTATGGTTGGTATAGCCGCCGACAGCGTCTACCATTGTTACACCACGTATGCCGTAATGCAGTAGTGCGCTTTTAATTTCCTCGCCTTTTTCTGTAATTGTCATTATCGTTAATTTAATGTGTTTTGTATGTACAGCATCAATTACTTTGCTGACAACGAAACGGCTAATTAATGTGTACAGTGTAATATCCCATCCGAAAATAAAGCCAGCGACAACAAGTAAGATTAAGTTGAAGACAAAAATAATAGCACCAATCGAAATGTCTTTATATTTCGCTACAATCAATCCAACAACATCAAAACCACCTGTTGAAGAAGCAAATCGGAATATAATTCCTGAGGCTGCACCACAAATGACGCCACCGAATACAGATGAAAGTAAAATGTCATTTGAAACTTGATGTACTGGAATAATGTTCATGGCTACAGATGATACTGCCACGAAGTACGCTGTTAAAAAGGTTGTCTTCTTCCCTAAGTAAAAATGACTTAGAATAAGAAGCGGGATGTTTAATAAAAAGATAAGTGCACCTATATTATAGTGCATTAAATAACCGATAATCATCCCTACACCAGCGAAACCACCGCTAATCATATTATGCGGAATAAAAAACATATTCATTGAAATAGCATACAAAATGGAAGCTACAAAAATAACAATCAACTGTATTATAAATTCTAAATGAAATGTTCTAGCTGCTGGGAAGGATAAAAAGGCGGTATCGGGAACGTAATCGGCGTCTCCTAATTGACCCATAGTATGTTTCATCTCCATATTTATTTTTGATTACAAGAAGAGAATAATGCTTTTTTCAAAAGCTGGCAACAGTTTTATTATAATAAGAAAATTTTATAAATTTCTAAAAAATTAAGCCTATTCAGTTATGTGTGTGAATATACTAAAGAAAGCGAATACAACGATTTTCTTTATTGTTTTTTTGAGAAAATATGCAAAGTCCTTTTTTGAAAATAAAAGGAAATAGAGAATGTTTGTTGAATGTGCTAAAATGACTTTATTAAGGATGTGAAGCGATGGAATTTTTATTGCAAGATGCAATTCTATATATATCTGTTGTAACGACAGCGCTTTGTTTATTAGAAGTCTTTTTTCTCACTAGTGTTTCTCGCTTTGTAAGGCAGCAAGCATCATGTGGTAGACAAAAAGCTTTCACGCTTGTTGATACATGCGAAGAGAGTCTTGGTAATATCCCGCTCTTTTCTATTTTCTATAAATATGGAATGGCTCGTTCAGTTCGCAGGCAAGAATCGAGCGGTGAGAGTGATGAGGTGGGTCCATATATACCAATGTTTCGCTAACTAATTACGAAACATTGGAGGAATGAACATGTTAAAATCATACCGAGCTGTGCTCGTTAGTTTATCATTATTACTTGTTTTTGTTTTATCTGGTTGTAGTAATAGCGGAACAATTGATGCAAATAGTACTGGTGTTTGGAATCACTATTTTGTGTATCCAATTTCATGTATGCTTCAATTCGTTGCTCATCATATACCTGGAGGAAGCTTCGGGATTGCAATCATTATCATTACGCTCGTTGTTCGTTCAGCAATGATTCCATTGGCTGTTGCGCAATATCGCGGTCAAATGAAAATGAAAAAAATGCAACCTGAACTCCAGAAGCTAAAGAAAAAATATGGTGATGTGAATAAAGATATTGAAAAACAAAAACAGTATCAAAAAGAAATGTCAGAACTAATGAAATCAGGCGGTTGGAATCCACTTGCTGGGTGCTGGCCAATCTTTATACAAATGCCGATTTTCTCAGCATTGTATTACGCGATTAGCCGAACTGAAGAGATTCGTACATCTTCATTTTTATGGGTGAACTTAGGACATGCAGATCCATATCACATATTACCGGTTCTTGCAGCGTTAACAACATTTATTCAAATGAAGGTTATACAGTCAAATATGACATCTGGGGAGCAAGTTCAAATACTGAAAGTGCAGCAGGTCATGATGCCAGCAATGATTTTATTTATGGGATTTGCGGCACCATCAGGACTTGTTCTGTACTGGATTACAGGTAACATATTTACAATGACGCAAACAATCGTTCTTAGAAAAGTAATGGACCGTGAACAGGGACAATTACAAAATGCATAGAAAAACGCCGCTCATTTGAGCGGCGTTTTATTGATTTGTTGAAATTCTTTTCATTGTTAGTATGTAGGTGAAGACACTGAATGCAATTGCAAATCCAATGAACACTTCCGTGTATTGGAATTTTCCTAACGTATAAAAGGATGCGGCAGGAACAATAAAGACAGTTAAAATGCTATAACCAGGATACTTATGTCGAAATATGATGGCAAAGATGAAAGATAGGATTGTTGCTGTAATACAGATAACTGGAATCATATCGATACCTCCTTTATATGTATATTGTACCGTTTTAAGGTAATCTGAAAAATAGTAGTGCTCCTGTTATAATATAAGAGGAAATATTTTTGTATGTTATATAAAAAATGATATTGATTTTTTGAAAAAATTCAATATAATGAAAAATAACTACAAAATTCGACATCAAGAAGTAATGATGAGGACATGATCAATTTTTTACGATTCTCAGAGAGGGAAGCCTTTGGCTGTGAGCTTCCTAATACGAAAAAATGGATTACCACCTCTGAACTGCAGCAGTGAATGAATATCTAGTAATTGCTTGCCGGCAAAAACCGTTATCTAGACTTGAGAAATTGGTGAAGTGTGTTACTTTGCTGATGAAACAAGGGTGGAACCACGAATACAACACTCGTCCCTTTTTTAGGGAGGAGTGTTTTTTTATTTTATTTTTGCATCACACTAGAATTGGAAGGAGGATATATAGCATGCATCATGATGAGAAAAACAAAATTGGTTTAACAGTAGCACTATCCATCGTTGTAGGGACTATTATTGGATCTGGTGTATTTATGAAACCAGGGAGCGTATTAGATTACGCAGGAAGCTCTAATATGGCAATTCTTGCTTGGGTAGTAGGGGGATTATTAACATTAGCTAGCGGTTTAACTGTAGCTGAAATTGGAGCGCAAATTCCGAAGAATGGTGGATTGTATACGTATTTAGAGGAGATTTATGGGAGTTTTTGGGGGTATTTATCTGGGTGGATGCAAACAATTGTATATGGCCCAGCTATTATTGGAACATTAGGTTTGTATTTTAGCTCTTTAATGATTAACTTTTTCTATTTAGATAAAGTATGGAGTTTACCAATCGCAATTGGAACAGTTGTATTCCTTGGTGTTGTAAATAGTATGGGAACGAAATATGGGGGCATTGTCCAAACGATTACAACAGTTGGGAAGATGATTCCAATCGTATTAATTGTTGTGTTAGGTTTTTGGAAAGGGAATAGTGATATTTTTAATGTAGTTGTACCATTGTCAGAAAATCAAAGCATTGGGATGGCAATTTTAGCGACTTTATTTGCTTATGATGGTTGGATTTTACTTGCTTCTATCGGCGGTGAAATGAAGAACCCAACAAAGTTATTACCAAAGGCGATGACAGTAGGAATTTTAATTGTAACAGCTGCTTACGTATTAATTAACCTAGCGCTACTAAAAGTATTACCAGCGGCGAAGATTGTAAATCTTGGAGAAAATGCGACAGCGACAGCAGCTGGGATGTTACTTGGGGAACATGGCGGGAAAATCATTAGTATCGGTATTATTATTTCTATTTTTGGATGTTTAAACGGAAAGATTTTAACATTCCCGCGTATTCCAATGTCGATGGCGGAACGTGGACAACTTCCGTTTTCTAAGTTTATTGCAAAAGCACATGAGAAATTTAAAACACCTGCAAATGCAATTACTTTTGAAATTATATTAGGTATTATTTTAATGATTATTAGTGATCCAAATAAGCTATCTGAGATTTCCGTATTTATCATTTATATTTTCTATGTGATGACATTTATCGGTGTCTTTATTTTACGAAAACGTAATGAAGGGAAAGAGCGTGCGTACAGCGTGCCATTATTCCCGGTTGTACCAATTTTAGCGATTCTAGGATCACTATTCGTAATTGGAAGTGCAATTATTAATGATCCGCTAAGCTGTTTCTTATCAATTGGAATCGTATTTACAGGCCTTCCTGTTTATTGGTACTTAAATAAGAAAAAAGAAACGCAGTCTTAAGGAGTTAAAAAGCAGGCGCATCATGCGCCTGCTTTTTTGTTTTTGATAAATCGAAGGATTTACTAGTTTAATGTTGAAGAGTTTAGGCGAGAGGGGGGTGTCGTCATATGGATTTTGAATCAGCGGTTGGCTTCTTTTCGATAGCTTTACCGTTTTTTATGGTTCTTTTTGTATTCAGATGGGTTCGTTTTATTTATTTGAATTCTGAGAAGCAGGTTCAGCAAAATGAAAAAATCATTGGGCTGTTAAATGAGATAAAGAAACAAAATATGTCCTAAAGGTTTTGAGTGAACATCAATAATAGCTTGTATATAAAAATTACTTTTATATAGAAAAATAAGGCCTCGAACTATTTACGGTTCATAATTTTACTAATTGTTTTGTCAGCATGCATTACGTAGTATGAGCTAGATTGCTGTTTATTTTTCTATAACAAATATACCCTATTCTTTAGTCCTATCTGTTATCACACGTGTTGATTAACCAAAATTATACAGTATTTATTTGGTTTATTTGCCGATGGAATGCTAGTATTTCTGTCAAATAAATTCTCCAATCAAACGGCAGAGTATCACAAAGAAACAGGCGTGTGAAACCTGCGAATGACAACGGTTTGATATGTTTTTTCTTACTACCTTTTACGTGAAGAAATTTTAGTAAAACGTAGGCAATCATAGCTGCGAACAACTGATTGAACACCGCATTTGATGTTGTGCCAAATAGCACGGGAACGTTCAAATTCTGCTTAATCCAGCGGAAAAAGGACT
>NZ_JBALQK010000084.1:0-8599 GCF_036965845.1 Bacillus sp. JJ1127
GCAAATAGCGGGATAAATATTATATTAATAAAAATTAGGAAAGATGCTATATTTATTACTTACTTTTATGTTATATACATAATATAACGTATTTTAAATTTTCAATAGAAAGAATATGTACAATCCGAAGATGGAATTGATTTTTAAAACTCTTTTTTATATTTATCATTCTTTATGTTTAAATTAATAAATTTTTATTTAAAAAGGAGAACGACTATGAATCTGCGAACACGAATTTTAGGAATTGTATTTGTAGTAATCTTGGGATTGGCGAGTGTGAATTTTGCATTTTTATATTTTACTGCGAAAGGCACGGGGGAACAAACAATTGGAGAGTTAGGGAAGATTCAAGTTGAAGCAATGAAAAAACAATTTGATACAGGCACATATGAATCGTGGTTAAAGGATCCAAAGCAAAATGATACATATGAGAAATTGCGAAATACATTAAATGAAATGCGTGAACATAATGGTGCATTATATGTATACACGATGCATTTTAAGAACAATGAATCGTACATTATGATTGATGGGCAACCAATTGGCAAGGAAGCATCACCGATTTGGGAGAAGTGTGAAGGTAATGCGGCAGAAGTGAAAAAGCTGCAACAAGGAGAATGGGTGTACACCCCTATTATGAATGATGAAAAATACGGGAAATATATGTCCGTTATCGTGCCATTAAAAGATGAAAAGGGCCAAGTGTATGGGGCGCTTGGAATGGATATACAAGCTTCTGTTGTAGATACGATTATGCAAAACCTGTTGAAAGATAGAATGGTAGAACATGCTCTTATTAATATAGGGATTGTTGTTATTGCCTTTGCTTGTCTATTCTATTTTATTAACCGAGGTTTGAAGCCGCTTCATGTGTTGAAAGAGGAAACAAAGCGGATTGCAGAAGGTGATTTAAGAGAACTCCAGATTTCATCTCGTAAGAAAGATGAGATTGGACAGATGGTTCGTTCCTTTGAATATATGATGGATCATTTAAGAGAGTTGTTACATGGGGTACAGAAGGCAACACATTCTGTAACGCAAACATCGAAAATGTTATTATCTTCTACACATGTAATGAAAGAACAAAATCAAACCATGTTATTATCAAGTCAAGAGATTACAAATAGTAATGCGCAAACTGTTTCTTCAATGGAACAAGTTTCAAATGCGATGCATTCTTTTGAAGAAGAAATACGAGGAGTCGAGCATGCTGTAGATGATATGCAAAGTATTTCTCAAGCGATGGCACAAGCAGGAGAAGAAGGACAGGAAATGCTGCATAATACGGTTATGCAAGGGAAGGAAATGAAAGAGACGTTCTATCAATTTCAAGATACAGTCAATTCTTTATTAACGCAAGTAAGCCATACGGGAGAATTTCTATATACAATCGAGGACATTGCAGCGCAAACGAATATGCTTTCTTTAAATGCGGCCATTGAAGCAGCTAGAGCGGGGGAGTCTGGAAGAGGATTTGCCATTGTAGCAGATGAAGTGAAATTGTTAGCGGAACGTACGTCAGAGCAAACAAAGCATATTCGTCAATTAATTTATAAGATGCAGCAAGAAGCATCTGGAACAACAGAGCAATTGTCGCAAGCATTGCAACAATATGATGCTCAGTTCAGTCAAGTAAGTGTAGTAGCAGAACAAATGAAAGCACTGCAATATATTTCAAACGAATTAAATCAGTCCTTGCAGCACGTTATCGGTAAAATGGAAACGATGAAACAGCAGCAGAACGTCATTCACACTGAAGTTTTGGCTGTCACAGCTGCAAGTGAAGAAACAGCTGAATCTACTGAGGAAGTGAATGTTACAATAGAAGAAGTTGCGAAACATATGGACGTATTTACGCAAGAAGTTCAAGAAATGGCCTCGCAAATTCATGAATTAAGTGAACAAACGAAGCGCTTTACATTATCGTAGAGTGGAACATTGATCTTACTATATACACCAAATCCCCTCTTTTTAGGTGGGAGAGAGCATCAGGTCATGCATAGAAGCGGTCAGTGCCTTTTTCTACCACATGCGAAGTAAAAGCAGAAAGAGTAAATGAGTGTAGGTTACTTTTCATTTTGCATAGCAGGGATTTAGATGTTGAAAAATAAAAATGGACTTATATAAATGAATAGTTGCCTAATGGATAAGAGGCATGATTCAGTAATAGGTGATAAAAAATAGACCATCTTGTCAGCACAAGATGGTCAGGGAAAGGGACAATTTATGTCAATTTTAATTAGGGATGGAAAGCTGTTCGAGACACTGGGGAATGTCTCATTATTAGGGAGGAACAGCTTCGATAGATATAATATAAAAGATAGATGTGACTTCAGTGTGAATTTGAAGTGAAAGATATGTTTTTTTTATTTTGGAAAATATAGGTTTTAAGGTTTGGATCAGTTGTATAATAAAAATATAAACTAACAATGCAATTTGAAGAAAATGTGGAGGGGAATAGGATGGTATATGCGCTTGTACATATAGGAATTAGCTTATTGATCGGTATCATATTCGTACTAGCTGCACTAATCTTGCAAAAAAATCCACCAACAGATATTAATGCAGTATATGGTTATCGAACACGTCGATCAATGAAAAATAAAGAGTTATGGAATGCTGGAAATCAATACAGTGCAGAAGTGATGAAGCAAAATGGCGTTTTTATGATTTTAATAGGGAGCGTAATAGGTGTGCTATTTAGATATCCGCATACAATGATTGCGATTTTAGGTCTTATGATCGCATTAATCATTCATTTGTTTGTACGGGTAGAGAAGAAATTGAAGGTACTGGAGAAACAATAAAGGTTACCTATAAATCTTTCAAGCTATTTAAAGAAGACGTATAAATGGTGAAGACCCCTGCACTATTCAAGTGGGGGTCAATTTAACTTTAGAAATTATTGATTTTTAGCATATCTCGTCCCTTTTCTACGACGAATTTATAATATTCGATTTCATATGGATAGATATCTTCACGTGTTATTGCAATAGGTTTTGCATGTTCATTTAAAGCTGAAATGCCTGTTATAGATGGAATCTCGCCTTTTAGAAGTTGTAAAAAGGAAGTGGCATTTATTTTCATTACATCTTCTACTTCATCACCTGGTGAGAATAGAGGTGGCTTTATGACATTGTGAAAATACATATGACACATTTCACGGTCAATGAAATGCGGAATTTCATGATTGATTTTAAAAATACCTTTGTACTTTAAATCAGTAGTTTGAAAGGAAAGTCCTAATTCCTCTTCTATTTCACGAAGACCACCTATTTGTATATCCTCATCATGCATAATATGTCCAGCAGATGTAATATCCCATTTTCCTGGGAAGTCTTTCTTGTTTTTAGCGCGTAATTGAAAGTATAAACAAATGTCGTTGTTTTCTTTTTCCACAAACCAACAATGGAATGTTTCATGCCAATCGCCGTCACGATGCACATCATCACGTAATTTTTTTCCGAGTTTCTTTCCTTCTGTATCAAATATCGTTAACCATTCTGCCATTGATATTCCCCTTTCTGTATATTTTAGTATACAATAAATATATATAATTTTGAGAAAATAAAGAAAAAACTAAGGGGTGTATATGGAATGGGAATAGAAGAAAAGAAAACACATTCATTTATTTCAACAGAAGATGAATTACGTCTTATTTTAGGATATCCAAGTGAGCGGGCTGTAAAAAAAGTGATTCCATCGCTTGACCATCATTGTCGTGATTTTTTGTCTAAATCTCCATTTCTAGTAATGTCTACTTCAGATGAATTTGGTCATTGTGATGCTTCTCCAAGGGGAGACGCACCTGGATTCGTATATGTTTTAAATGAAAACCAAATTGTAATTCCGGAAAGACCAGGGAATCGGCGAGTTGATTCTATTCTTAATATTTTATCTAATCCAAGGGTAGGGCTTATTTGTTTCATTCCAGGGCTTGGGGAATCATTAAGAATAAATGGGCGTGCAGCTATCACAAAAGATCCAGAGATCTTGGCAGAAATGCAAGTGAATGGTCGTAGTCCGCTTCTAGGAATTGTTGTAGAAGTAGAAGAGTGTTTCATTCATTGTGCAAAAGCATTTATTCGTTCTGAATTGTGGAATCCAGAATCTTGGATGGAAAAAGAAGGACTGCCATCAGCAGCAAAAATGCTTACGGATCACGCAAAAATCAATTCAACTGAGGAAGAAGTTGCACGTTCTTTAGAGGAAAGTTATACAAAAAGATTATATTAAAAATTTTTTGTGTTATATTGCTTGAGGAAATATATAAATATAATTAATAGTTCAGATGTTCAAAGAATGTTTACTTGCTTGCTAACTACTATTTTAAATCAGTTATATAGTTATTTGAGTTGATATTCTTATGTGAAATCCAATTTCAAAAGAGAAGTAGATAGGCTTAAGTATTTATTATCTTAAAATAAGTTATAAAAGTGTAATGATCTGGTTGAGAAAAGAACGTATAAATATTTTTCTTGAAAATGGGCTTGATTTTTTGAATTGTCGTAATTATAATAATTTAACAAATGGACATGAACGAAAAGTAATGATAAGGACACGGGATTATTTTTACGGTTTTCAGAGAGGGAAGTCATAGGCTGTGAACTTCCTAGCACGAAAAATAATCTTACCACCTTTAAACTTCAATAGTGAACGAGTAATCTAGTAATCTAGTAATTATTGACGGTCTCAGCCGTTATCTGATCTTGAGCAATCTGAAGTACATGTATATTTGGATTGGAACAAGGGTGGAACCACGAAAACACATTCGTCCCTTTACTGGGGATGAGTGTGTTTTTTTATATAAGTTTTATGTTCGAAAATTAAAAATATAAAAAATATTCCTTGCTTTTGTGTGGTATGTACGTATAATGAATTAACAAATGGAATTGAACGAAAAAGTAATGATAAGGACATGAGATTATTTTTACGGTTTTCAGAGAGGGAAGTCATAGGCTGTGAGCTTCCTAGCACGAAAAATAATCTTACCACCTTTGAACTTCAATAGTGAACGAGTAATTTAGTAATTATTGACGGTCTCAGCCGTTATCTGATCTTGAGCAATCCGAAGTAAATGTATATTTGGATTGGAACAAGGGTGGAACCACGAAAACACATTCGTCCCTTTACTAGGGATGAGTGTGTTTTTTTGACATTGAAGGGAGGTGCTGTAGAATGGAACGATTGATATGTACGAAAATAACCACCACCTGTACGAATGTAAAGCAGCTAAAGGTGAGTCATATAGTATAAATTGAAATTTAGGAGGAGATTGAAAAATGAGTAATGTTATTTATGTTGGCGTATTAGGTTTAGGAACTGTTGGAAGTGGTGTCGTTCAAATTTTGCAGGAACATTATAAGAAAATCGCTCTTGATACAGGTTGCAAGGTAAAGGTAAAAGCAGTAGCTGTACGTAATTTGGAAAAAGAACGGGATGTCTCTATTGATGGGATTGCTGTTACACGAAATGCCGATGAGCTTTTAAATGATTCAGATATTGATATCGTAGTAGAGGTAATGGGAGGAATCAAAGAAGCAAAAGAGTGTATTATAAAGGCTTTGCGAAACAAGAAGCATGTCGTAACTGCGAATAAAGATTTAATGGCTGTGCATGGGGCGGAATTGTTGCAATTAGCTAATGAAAACAATTGTGATTTATTTTACGAAGCTAGTGTAGCAGGAGGAATCCCGGTACTAAGAGGACTTGCGGATGGCTTAGCTTCTGATCACATTGAAAAAATAATGGGAATTGTAAATGGAACAACAAATTATATTTTAACAAAAATGAGTCAAAAAGGTTGGTCGTATGAAGAAGCATTACAAGAAGCACAAAAATTAGGATTTGCAGAATCAGATCCTTCAGCAGATGTAGATGGGCTTGATGCTGCACGGAAGGTTGCTATTCTTGCTAATTTAGGGTTTTCGATGAATGTTTCATTAGATGATGTGCATGTTCGAGGTATTCGAAATATAGAAAAAGAAGATTTAGAAATGGCAAAGAAATTCGGATTTACAATGAAACTGATTGGAAAAGCAGAGAAACAAGGTTCTGCAATTAACTTAAGTGTAGCACCTACTTTATTGCCAAATCATCACCCACTATCTAGTGTAAATAATGAATTTAACGCTGTTTATGTACACGGTCATGCTGTTGGTGAAGTAATGTTTTATGGGCCGGGTGCTGGGAAATTACCAACGGGGTCTGCTGTAGTGAGCGATATCATTTCTATTGTTAAAAATATGAATCAGGTAACAAAAAACCAAAGCGTGTTAAAAGAACCAGAGCCTTATAAACTAAAGCGGGATGAAGAAGTTGTTTCGAAATACTTTTTACGTACTGTGTTACTTGACGAACCAGGAATGTTTCAACAAATAACAGAATGTTTCGTTAATCAGTCAATTAGCTTAGAAGAGATTATTCAATTACCATTGAATAAAAAGTTTGCAGAAATTGTAATTGTGACACATCAAACTTCAAAATATCAATTTGAACAGGTGTTAACAGCATTAGAAAGTGTAGCGCATGAAATTAAAAGTTATTACAGTATTGAGGAGGAAAAAGAATATGTATAATGGTTTATTAAAACAATATGCTTCTTATTTACCGGTCAGCGAAAAAACACCAGATGTAAGCTTGATGGAAGGGAATACACCTCTAATCCCGCTTCTGAATATTTCTAAGGAATTAGGGATTCAGCTATATGGAAAATATGAGGGTGCCAATCCTACTGGATCTTTTAAAGATAGAGGAATGGTGATGGCGGTTGCGAAGGCAAAAGAAGAAGGATCACAGGCCATCATTTGTGCTTCAACAGGAAATACATCAGCATCGGCAGCAGCATATGCTGCTCGCCTTGGAATGAAGTGTATTATTGTTATACCGGAAGGGAAAATTGCTCATGGGAAATTAGCACAAGCAATCGCATATGGAGCAGAAATTATTTCGATAGAAGGAAACTTTGATGATGCGCTTCGAGCTGTACGTCAAATTGCTGCGGAAGAGCCAATTACATTAGTAAATTCTGTTAATCCATATCGTATTGAAGGGCAAAAAACTGCTGCTTTTGAAATTTGTGATCAGTTGCAAAAAGCACCAGATGTCCTTGCTATTCCGGTTGGAAATGCAGGGAATATTACAGCGTATTGGAAAGGGTTCTGTGAGTATGAGAAAGAAAAGGGATTCAAGAAGCCAAGGATACACGGTTTTGAAGCAGAAGGGGCAGCAGCAATTGTAAAAGGTCATGTTATCGACTCACCAGAAACAGTTGCAACTGCGATTCGTATTGGTAATCCAGCTAGCTGGTCCTATGCTGTAGAAGCGGCAAAACAATCGAATGGTGAAATTGATATGGTATCAGACGAAGAGATTTTAAATGCTTATCAGCTGCTAGCAAAAACAGAAGGCGTTTTTGCAGAGCCAGGGTCAAATGCTTCTCTGGCAGGCGTAATCAAACATGTTCAATCCGGGAAAATCCATAAGGGAGAGACAGTTGTTGCTGTATTAACAGGGAATGGTTTAAAAGACCCTGATATTGCTATTGCTTCTAATCAAGTAGAAATCGCAAGTGTTTCAAATGATATGGAACAAATTAAAGAACATATTAAAGGAGTGATCGTTTCGTGATACCGTTTAAAGTTCGTGTTCCAGCTAGTACGGCAAATGTAGGTCCTGGTTTTGACTCTGTAGGAATGGCGTTATCATTATATTTGGAAGTAGCAGTTAAAGAGGAATCAGCTTATTGGCACGTTATCCATTCTTTTGATTCTTCCATTCCAAGTGATGAAAGAAATTTAATTGTAAGTACGGCACTTCGGGTATGTCCTTCTTTATCTTCTTACACAATAGAAGTTACTAGTAATATTCCGCTTACAAGGGGACTAGGAAGTAGTGCGTCAGCCATTGTAGCAGGAATAGAGCTTGCCAATCAACTTGGGGAATTACATTTAACAACAGATGAGAAAGTTCATCTTGCTACAAGCTTTGAGGGGCATCCTGATAATGTAGCAGCTTCTATTTTAGGAGGTACAGTAATTGGTGCAATGGATGGGAATCATGTATCTGTTGTAAGAATTGAGAGTAAGGAATTAGGGGTAATTGCTCTAATTCCTCATGAGGAATTAAATACAAATAAAAGCCGTTCTGTATTACCAGAAACATTTCAATTTCATGATGCCGTTCGTGCAAGTGCAGTAAGCAATGTATTAGTGGCGGCAATATGTCAAAAGAAATGGGAGATTGTTGGTGAAATGATGGAGAGAGACCAGTTTCATGAGCCGTATCGCTCCCAACTTGTTCCTTTATTGCCTTCAATTCGCGAGTATGCTAAACGAGTTGGAGCATATGGAACAGCGCTTAGTGGTGCGGGACCTTCTGTTTTCATTTTAACTCCATATGAAAAACGCCAGGACATTGCTGAGCAATTAATGAAAGTATTTCCGGCGCTGGAGGTTTGTGAACTTGAGATAGATCATGAGGGTACTGTTGTGAAAAGAGATTTATCAGTAAAACAGTAAAGTGAAACTTTAATCAGTGGGGCATCCCCATTGATTCTGAGACCTCAAATAGCAGGATAAAATATATAAATACAAGTTGA
>NZ_JBALQK010000084.1:8788-8910 GCF_036965845.1 Bacillus sp. JJ1127
AATGGATTTATATAGGTTTTGAAGGAAAGCTAGCAGTGTGTTAGCTTTCTTTTGTTATTTATCCAGCTATCTGCGGGCAGTAAGTAATACTGCCTGTAAAAGTCAGATTGGTGAGGGCTAAT
>NZ_JBALQK010000085.1:0-324 GCF_036965845.1 Bacillus sp. JJ1127
ATTTGGATTTCTTTTTGCAATTCCGCTTATCATACTTACAAACTATGAGAGAAGAGAAGATGGGAATATTTATACGAAGAAAAGTGTTGCTTTTCTCATTACTTTTATTGGAATTGTAATTCTAAGGTATGGTTCTAGACAATACATTATCGATTTAGATCAGCAAACAATAGGGTTATTGTTTTATGTTGTTGCAATTTCTTATATTGTACCGTGGAGAATTGCTTGTTACGTGAAGTTTAGAAAAGTAGTTCGCACAGCTTCGTAGAATTGATGTTTTTAGTTTCGGGGAAGGGAGAATAGAGAATGCGTACTATTATAAAA
>NZ_JBALQK010000085.1:396-4118 GCF_036965845.1 Bacillus sp. JJ1127
TGATTTTTCATATATATGTGTTACAATGAAAAAACGCTCACTGTTTGTTTTTCTAAAAAACTAAATAATTATCCAATTTAATTATAACAAATAAATTGCTTGTTTGTCAAACTTTTAGTTGAATTTTTTTATCGCATCAAATAGTGAGCGTCAGAATGATTAGTTGATAAGGAGTGGCGATATGGAGAAAATAGAGCAAGAGTGGAAGCAGGAACAACATCGTGTGAAAGAAGTTGTCGGTAAAATTGAAAAACATATGGATACATTAGAGCAATATGCAAGTGCATCAATGAAAGATGTTGTCCAGATTCGAAAACATTTTTGGGACGATGTAACAGTAAATGTTGATAATGCGAAAGAAGCTGTAGAAACGGCAGCGAGTATCAAGCAACAGGCAGAGTTATTATCTGAACGAGAACAAAGTCATCGCCATGCATATAATCAACTAAAAGGATTAAAAAGATTACAGCAGTCGCCATACTTTGGAAGAATAGATTTTATAGAAGATGGTGAAAGCAGCGGGGAATCTATATATCTTGGAATTCATTCATTTTATGATGAAAGTACAGAGCAATTTCTCGTATATGACTGGCGAGCGCCCATATCAAGCTTGTATTATGACTATTCTCTAGGAAGAGCAAAGTACGTAGCACCTAATGAGACGATTTCAGGAGAAATGACTTTAAAACGCCAATATGTGATTCGGAATGGTCAAATTATTAGTATGTTTGATACAGGCGTAACAATTGGTGATAAATTGCTACAAGAAGTATTAGGAAATAATGCGAATACACAAATGAAAAGTATTGTATCAACTATACAAAAGGAACAAAATCAAATCATTCGGAATGAAACAAGTCGTTTGCTTGTCGTACAAGGGGCAGCGGGAAGTGGAAAAACATCAGCAGCACTTCAACGCGTTGCATATTTATTATATCGTTACCGGGATACATTACACGCCGAGCAAATCGTGCTCTTTTCTCCAAACTCGATGTTCAATAGCTATGTTTCCACCGTACTACCAGAACTTGGAGAAGACAATATGAAGCAAACGACATTCCAAGAATACTTAGAGAATCATATTGAGAAAAAATTTGAATTAGAAGACCCGTTTACACAAATGGAATATGTATTGACAGGAACGAAAGAAAGAAATTATGAAACGCGATTAGATGGAATTAAATATAAAGCAAGTTCTGATTTTATTGAGGTAGTAGATCAGTATGTAGCCTATTTAAAACAAGAAGGTATGTTATTTAAAGATATAAAGTTTAGAGGAGAAATCATAATCTCTAAAGAACAAATAAAAGAACGTTTTTATGAATTTGATGCATCAATAAGAATTCCAAACCGAATAAAATTAATTTCTGAATGGTTATTAAAAGAGTTAAAACAACAAGAAAAAATAGAGAGAAAAGCATTGTGGGTGGAAGAAGAAATACAGCTGTTAGATAAAGAAACATATGCAAAAGTTTACCGTAAGTTACAGCAAAAACAAGAATATTCCGAAGGTACATTCGATGACTTTGAGCGGGAACAAAATATGCTGGCCGCTATTGTTGTAAAAGAACATTTTAAGCCACTCCGAAGACGTGTGAAAAAGTTACAATTTATTCATACACCAGCATTGTATATCCAGTTATTTAAAGATCCGCAGTTTGCTAAGCAACTTGTAGAAGAAAACAAATTACCGCAAAGATGGAATGAAATTTGTAAAGAAACAATAGAAAAGATACAACGTTTTTATATGTCATATGAAGATGCCACGCCTTATTTATATATGAAAGATCAGCTGGAAGAGCTGCAAAGGAATACATCTGTGCAACATATATTTATTGATGAAGCACAGGATTATTCTGCATTTCAATATGCGTTTTTAAAACGAATATTTCCTCATACAAAAATGACAATACTAGGTGATTTTAATCAGACGATTTATGAGCATGCGTCAGAAAATGAATTTTCACAATTAAGTGCGCTGTACGGGGAAGAACTGAGTGAAAAAATTATCCTTACACGGAGCTACCGATCTACAAAACAAATTATTGAATTCACAAAGCAATTAATTACAGATGGTGAAGAGATTGAACCGTTTCAACGTGAAGGCAAACAGCCAACTATACAGGAAGTGGAAGAAGGAGAAGCACATCATAAAAAGATTGTGGAGCAAATCGAAAGGTTGCAGCAAAATGGGCATAAAACAATTGCAGTGATTTGTAAAACAGCAGAAGAAAGCGAAGCGGCTTATCATGTTTTACAGAAATCATTACAAGTTCGTCTTATTAAAAAAGAAACAAGTTCGTTTGATACGGGTATTCTAATTATCCCGTCGTATTTATCGAAAGGGGTAGAGTTTGATGCAGTTATCATCTATGATGCATCGAAGAAAAAATATAGTAGAGAAAGTGAACGTAAATTATTTTATACCGCGTGTACACGTGCGATGCATGAGTTATATATTTATTCTGTAGGGGAGATGAATGCATTCTTACAGTCAGTTTCCAGAGATACGTATATGTTAGAAAATGAAAAGATTCAATAAAAAAACTGACTACTCTGTAAAATGAAATTAGTCATTGCAGAGTAATCTCCTACAGGTAATATGCCATTAAAACTTTATTCTATATATGCTTCTCCACAACATTCATTTGGTACGGTTCATGTAACTAAAGCGCATTCATTGGCTATGGAATAAGACTTGGGTGATTAATTAATTTCTTCTTTTACTAACGGGTGCGTTTCTACAATAAGTGGAGACGCATTTTTCTTATTGTGCTAACGGGGCAGGTTAATTGAAAAAGCTTTTTATAATAGTAGTTGAATCTTTTCTTTCAAAAGCCTAAATAACGAACATACTTCATATGAAGTTTCTAGACCCCAGCACAAAGTAAAAAACTCGCCAAAACGGACGAGTTTTTTGTGTTAGAGCAATACAGACATTTTCTATAATAACCTTTAACACCAAACTATGATTCTATAGGGTGTCGTTTGGGCAGGGATACTTTTTGTGGTAGCTCCATAGATAACAATTAGATTTCGGTTCGTAAGGTTTCCTGAGTAGGGTTGCCCATTTGTTAATACTATTTGGGTATATGGAGATATATTTAATTGTAATCGTCCATCACTACTTTTCAGTTGACTATCAAAATAATCTACTTTGACATTTTGATAAGGGCTATCTTTTACCATTATAAGTGCTCGGTATTGTGGTGGATATATAAGAGGAACAGGTGCATTCCTATCATAGTATCCAGTCACTTTATCTCCTATTGCCACCACTACATGGTCTACAAAGTAAGTTGTGGGTGAAACGACGAAATTTACTATAGTCCCCAATCCGTTTTCTACAGACATTAATTTATAGCAGCCTTCTCCTTCGGCATTTTGCCCTACAATAAAATCACTAATCATGGTAACGGTCCCATGGAAAGAATTAAAACTTATCATTTTCATACCTCCATTGATTTAAGGCAGGCGGCGTACCAATATTCCCTAAAAAACAGTAAGTAATTACTTTGTGTACAATATGTAGGTCAAAACCTATATGACTGTGTGGATGCCCATAAAGGTTAGGAAAATGTGATATATAGTGAGAGTAAGGACTTAATTGTTCTATAAAACCAGGCAAGAGCTAACAATTTTGTAAGCTCTACAGAGGGATTACTAAGAAATAACTATTTTATTATTAAAAGAGAAAGGAAGCTTTAAAATGTACCCTATAG
>NZ_JBALQK010000086.1:0-10369 GCF_036965845.1 Bacillus sp. JJ1127
TTTTATTTTGCATAGCAGGGATTTATATAGTATGTAAGTATCATTTTATGAAAGCGTTAATAAATGTAAAAAAAAAGGTATAGTCTTTGATTCATAGAATGTGTTATAATCTTATTGAAAATAATTATCATTATCTTCTAGGGAGGAAAATTATGAGCTTAGTTGATATTAAAATAGGTGAAATGGTATTAGTAAAAAATATACAATCATTAGATAAATTATTAAAACGTAGATTAGCTGCATTTGGTCTTTCTGAAGGAAGTGAACTTCGTTTAAAACAAAAAGCGATGTTTAAAGGACCATGTACATTAGAGTGTCGTGGACAATTAATTAGCATTCGTCATTGTGACGCGGAAATGATAAAGGTGGAATTGGCGTGAATAAGGTTGCGTTACTAGGGAACCCGAATACAGGAAAAACATCATTATTTAATGCGCTAACAGGTTCTTATGAATATGTAGGAAACTGGAGCGGGGTAACGGTAGAAAAGAAGGTTGGTAAGTTAAAGAATAAGCAAGGGACATTAATTGATTTACCAGGTGTATATGATTTAAATCCTCTTTCTCGAGATGAAGGTGTCGTTACAAACTTCCTATTAAAAGAAGAATTTCAACATATGCTGAATATTGTTGACTCTTCTCAATTTGAGCGCAACATGCATTTAACACTGCAATTATTAGAATTTGGTAAGCCAGTCTCTATCGGTTTAAATATGATCGATGTTGCGAAGCAGCGCGGAATCGTTATTGATGTAAAAAGATTATCAGAAATATTAGGAGTAACGGCTGTGCCTGTCGTTGCAAGAAGTGGAAAAGGCTGCGAAGAGTTACTTGCTGCTCTTCATGAGAGTGAAAAGAAAGAGAAAAAGCCATTCATTCTTTCCTATGGTGAACAAATAGATGCGGGAATTGCAGACATTATGGAGCTTCTCACTAAGGAAAACTATGAGTATCCAAGATGGCTAGCACTTCAATTTTTAAGCAATAACGAAGTAGTAGAGCAAGAGGTAAAACAATTACCAATCTATAAGGACCTAGTAGCAATTCGTTCTACTTTAGAAGCAGCAATTGATGGTACGCTAGAACAGCATATTTACAATACACGTGCAGCGTATATTGAAAAGTTAAAAACAAGTGTTATTCAGTATGAAAAAGAAGGGAAAATTCCATTCTCAGAAAAAATCGATAAGTTAATTACACATAAAATTTTAGGTCTTCCAATCTTTTTAGCTGTTATGTTTTTTATTTTTCAGGTTACGTTTACGTGGATTGGGACACCTTTATCGGATCTGTTTGATGCATTTATTGGTGGACAGTTTACGGATTGGGTGACAGCAAGCCTTACAAGTATTGGTGCATCTGATTTTATAAAGGCACTTATTACGGATGGGATTATTGCCGGTGTTGGTGCGGTATTAGTATTCGTTCCGCAAATTTTTGCATTGTTCTTCTTTATTTCGTTATTAGAAGACTCAGGGTATATGGCTCGAATTGCGGTTGTTATGGACCGTATTATGGAGTTCTTTGGATTAAACGGGAAGGCATTTATTCCAATGATTATCGGCTTTGGTTGTAATGTGCCAGGGATTATGGCAGCAAGAACGATTGAACAAGAGAAAGAAAGATTACTTACTGTGTTAGTAACACCATTTATGTCTTGTTCAGCACGTTTGCCTGTATATGCATTATTTGCAGGAGTCTTTTTCCCTCATAGTCAAGCGCTAGTTGTGTTCTCCTTATACATTGTAGGGATTGTGCTTGCGCTTTTAGTTACAAAAGTAATGTCTCTTACAGTTTTAAAAGAAGAAAAATCTATTTTTGTAATTGAGCTTCCGCCTTACCGTATACCGCAAGCGAAAACGTTATGGTTGAGTACGTGGGAAAAAGGAAAAGGCTTTGTTCGTAAAGCAGGTACATTTATCTTTGGTGGCTCTGTTATCATTTGGTTACTGAATTATGCTGGTCCATCTGGATTTAACGTTGATATGGGAGACAGTTTCTTAGCGGTGATTGGCGGTTTTATTGCGCCAATATTAGCACCACTTGGTTTTGGAACATGGCAAGCAGCAGCATCACTTTTAACGGGGTTTTTAGCAAAAGAAGTTGTTGTTTCCACAATGGCAATTATTTATGCGGTGAAAGAAGATGCGTTAGGAAATATAATGGGGGCGCACTATACTGCGTTATCAGCGTATGCATTTATGTTCTTCATTTTATTATACGTTCCATGTTTAGCGACAGTAGCTGTCATTCGCCGTGAAACAGGTTCTGTAAAATGGACAATTTTCTCTGTTGTTTATCCGCTTATTATTGCGTATGTATTAACACTCGTTATATATCAAGTTGGATCCTTACTCGGATTCTAGAAGGAGATGTATCATAATGATAGTCAATATTGTAATTGGAGCTGTCATTTTTGGATATGCAGGATATACGTTAATTAATTTTGTAAAGAGAAGTAAAAAAGGTAAATGTGCAGCATGTGCCTTAAGTAAATCGTGTCAGTCAAATACTTGTAGTCCTAATATGGAGCAAGTCGTGAATAAATAGAAAAAAGCTTTGCGAAATTCGCAAAGCTTTTTTGTTTTAATCTCGGCTTCTGATTTTATTTTATAAGAATAATGTTCTTCAAACTATCGAGTTCGCTTACAGTAACATTACAATGATGTAATTTAGTGAAAAGAGTTAAAAATTTGATAAAAGAGAGAGGATTTAGAGGAAATCGAAAGTAAGTATATAGTATGGATAGATGTTATGCTGGGAATGTCAGATTATCGCTTGTATATTTAAAAAACAAGATGTAAGAGTGTTTTATTTTTGATATAATGTACACATAGGTTTTAGAAATGAATATTCTTACTGTAAAGGAAATTTTTTGAGATTCCCAGTTACTGAATTTGAAATATGAAGCAGTTTATAGGAGGAATTTAAATGTCTGTATTTAAGCGATTAAGAGATTTAACGATGTCAAATGTGTATGCATTAATTGAAAAAGCGGAAGATCCAGTTAAGATGACGGATCAATATTTACGTGATATGCAAGAGGATGTACAAGAAGCGGAGAAAAGCGTGGCAGCTCAAATCGCCCTTGAGAAGAAATTCAAATTATTGTTTGAAGAGCAAGAAGCACTTGTAAAGAAACGTGAAGAACAAGCGCATATGGCAGTTCAAGCAAATAACATTGACCTTGCTCGCCGTGCACTAGAAGAGAAACAAAGTGCAGAGCAAAAGATGAATGAGTATAAAGCAAGCTATGAGCAAAATAAAGCTGCTGCTGATAACCTTCGTGCAAAACTAGAAGAAATGCGTAAGCAATTAACAGAATTACGTAATAAACGTGAAACACTTGTAGCGCGTGTAAATGCAGCGAAAGCACAAAAGAATATTAATCAGGCAATGTCTGGATTTGATGCAAATACAGCGAAAGCTGGCCTGAGCCGTATGGAAGAAAAAGCACTTCAATTAGAAGCTGAAGCAGAGGCAAGCGGCGAAATCTACAAAAAAGAAAAATCATTAGATGACGAATTTGCAAGCTTAAATAAAAATTCAGCTGTGGATGATGAATTAGCCCGTATTATGAAGCAGTATGAGAAATAATATAGAATAGACAAAGGAACCGACATGTCTGGAAACCAATCATGTCGGTTTTCTATTATCTTTTAGAGGAGGTTACATAATGACATGGATGAATGTGTTAGCCATGCTTGTATGGACAGGAGCAAGTGCTGTTCTTTTATTTGTACTTATGTGGATTGATTCTATTTTTACAAAATACAACGATTTATCAGAAATTAAAAAAGGAAATATGGCTGTGACAACGCGCTTTACTATGAAGTTATTTGCGCAAGGTTATATTTTGTCACAATCGATTACGAAATCAAATGACTTATGGCAGGCACTCCTTGCGTCGGCTGTTTCATTCGTTATTTTATTAGTTGTCCAAATGTTTGTTGAACTGGTTTTGAAAAAAGCAGTTGGATTAGATTTAGAAGAGGGAACGAAGGAAGGACATGTCGCACATGCTTTGCTAGCTGGCTCGTTACATATTGTCGGAGCCTTCATTTTAGCAGCTTGTCTATAACGAAAAAAGGAGGGATAGACTATGAGTTTATTCAAGCGTATTAAAAATATAATGAAAAGCCCAGAGCCTGTTAAACCAGAGAAGAGCCTATTAACGTTAGCACCTGGGGATATGATCGAAGTTTCATTAGTGATGTATGAATTGATCGGAAAAACAAGTATGCACTCTCGTAATGAAATAGTTTTAACATTACGAGATGGGAAAACAATTCGCTACTTAAAAATCGAAAACCGTGAAAGCACTTACTATAAGCTGTATACACCAATTGATGGGCGATTAGATTCTATAAATGAGATTCCAACAACGATTGAAATGGATAATATAGAGTACCATATGGAGGAACAATATAACGGACGTGTTGTTGTGACGGGAAAAACACCGTTTGCTGTTTCGGATGAGCAATACGTGTGGGAATTTCAATCAGATAATCGAAAATTACTTCGTATCGAATGGCAAGATGGACGCACAATGATGTATGAGGGAGAAACAATTCTTTCTGCGGATGTACAAATTATAAGGGCAACATAAGGAGGCGATAATCATGTCAAACCGATTGTTTACCATGATTAAATCGCTCGGTATCGCTATTTTTGTTATCGTTGGGATACTTCTAGTTGCTGGTTATATATTATTGGGAGGGGGAAATGAACAGTCTATTCAAGACCGCTACCCATTAGAATCTGTTGCAAAAGATGGTAAGCAAGAATCATATGTGTATAGGGCCGCCAATCGGTCAGTTCCAGATGTTGCGAAGGAACTGATTGATGAGAAAGAGCCAAAGCAATCGTCTAAAAAAGATGAAAACCAGATGTTCCTTGTCTATCCTGATAAACTATATAATATTCAAAAGGATAAGGAGAAGCCATCTGATACATTAATTGAAATAAGTAATAATGAGTATGTTCGCCAAAATTATCAGCCATCCTTTTTAGAAGGATATATTATGGCGAGTATATTAAACGATATATTTGATTCACGAAAATCATATCATGGTGATTATCGTGGATATAACGACAGACAAAATCATAAATCGGTTACCCCAGAACGACCACCTACAAAAGAAGAAAAGAAAACACCGCCGCCTATTACAAAACAAGGTAAAGGATCTATTATTAAAAGAAGCGATAAGGTTGATCCAAACACATCTGTAGGTGATACAGGGAAAATCACAGAAAAAGGAAGTAAACCGGTTCCACCATCTACGGAAAATAAAGGGAAAATCATTAAATCACCGGGTGGTTCCAGCGGTTCTGATGTACAGCCAAAATCATCAATTAAAACACCGCCAAAGAATACATCTCCCCCTAAAACAAGTGTTGGTGGTTCAGGGAAAGTTACGAAGAGAAAGTAAAAGAAAGCCCAAGGAGCAGAGTAGATGCTTCTTGGGTTTTTTTGTCCTTAGGTAATAAACAATTACATTTGGTACTTCGAAACTTACAGCATCAACATCATTCATAACACCTTTGTATTCGGATAAACCACCACTTAAAGAATGATCTGTTAATGTTAATTTATAACCTTCAAATTTTTTATCACTAGCTATTTTATATTTCCGTTAAAAAAATCTTTAAAAATCAGTACGTTTATAAATTCTCACCGTTAAGAAGTAAGAACCGATAAATATAAGTATGGTAACGATTGAAGTAAGTATAATTAGTTGATTAATAGTAAATTGTGTAGTGACGCTATATACAAGGTCAGTAATATTTACAGATGCCTCAATTGTTCTCCATAAAACAACAAATACAGGAAAAATAATACTGACAGCAACCATCAAATATTTATTGGTGAAGCGATAGAAAAATGGTAAATAGATGGATGTAAATAACATAACGATAAGAACACTAACCACGATTGCCTGTGGATTGGCAATTTCAACTCCATAAGTTGGAGATGCAAATTGAATTACCGCTTGAATCAACAAAGAAAATACAACTACCATAAGTGTAAATAACATTGTACCGATATATTTTGACATAATAATAGTTTTTCTACTATACGGCAAGCTGTTGATAAACTTGTGACTATTATTCTTTTCGTCATAATAATGTAGATTCATCATATAGGAACAAGCTACCAAGACGACTATTAATCCAAAGCTTCCAAAAGTCCCAATAAAAACGCATGTGATAAAGATATAGAGTAACATAATTAATTTTTGCAATCGAAAGTCCTTTAATATTAAATTATACATATTGAACATTCCCCTTTTTTGTATAGTACATAATATCTTCTAATGTCGCTTCTTCAATTAGTACATCATTCCCTAATTGTGTACGTAAACGGCTGGCGTTACTTGTGAGTGCTTCAAATCCCACGTTTGTTTCACGAATTCCAATTAATTGTTTCCGGATTTCTGATGTGAGTAAGACTGTATCCCCTTTTACAATTGCATATTCTTCAGAAATACTATGTATATCTTTTTCAAACACAATCTCTCCATTATGAATAAATACAATATAATCAGCAATACGATCTAAATCAGTTGTAATATGTGTGGAGAAAAAGACTGTTTTATCTTGATCGACCATTAAATCATAAAGGATGTCTAAAAGTTCTCTTCGAAATACAGGATCGAGTCCAGATGTCGGTTCATCCATAATAATAAATTCGGCATGGTGTGAAAGTGCAAACGCTAGGGAAGTCTTCATTTTCATCCCTTTAGACATCTTTTTCATTTTTATGTTAGTTGGTAACTCAAAGTGCTGTATGTAGAATTTGAACTGATTTTCATCCCATTTTTTATAAGCTGGAGCAATGAATTTTTTCAGTTGATGAATTGTCATATCTTCATAAAAGATATTGTCATCGTATACGAATCCAATACGCTCTTTAATAGAAACTTGATCCTTTTGATGATCCTTACCAAAAACTTTGATATCCCCACTATCCTTGCTAATAAGATCCATAATTAGTTTAATTGTTGTACTTTTTCCTGCGCCATTTGCACCAATGAATCCCGTTACAAACCCCTTTTTAATGTTGAACGATACATTTTTTAAAGAAAATCCTTTATATGTTTTTGAAATATTTTTCAGTTCTACAATGTTTTCCATTTCTACTCCTCCTCATAAATACGATTAATAATCTGTATTAACTCATCCCTTAATAAATGACTAGCTTTACTTTCCCGAACGACTACACTAAATTTTTCACGTATTGGATCACTTGATTCATCCACTTGTTGTCTTTTGTTTTGTTTTGCAACAAATGAGCCCTTCCCTACTATAGAGTAGATATAACCTGCTTTTTCAAGTTCTTCGTACGCCCTTTTTGAAGTAATAACACTTACCTTCAAGTCTCTTGCTAATGAACGCATGGAAGGTAATGCATCATTTTCTTTCAATGTCCCATTTGATACTTGTAATATAATTTGGTCAATGATTTGCTGATAAATGGGTGATTTAGAACTATTAGATAGTAAGATTTTCATGTTTTAACTCCTTATTAGCTTCTATACGCATTATACACAATGTGTACAATATATACAATATACACACTTAAAGTGATTTAAATTTTTTATATTTGGGCATCATGCTATTCTTATTTTTAGTTTTAGATTAGCCTAACATAATATGTTTTTTAAATTGTGAGATACAGTTCTTTGTAGCAAATAACAAGTCTGGTTATTATCATAAAGATAACTTAGTTAATTAGAAGAAAACTGTTGTTTTCTAAAAAATAATATATGAAGGGGTTTACAATTTCTTATCTTAGCTATTGTTTTATGGAATACCGTATACATATCACGTGCAGTAGATGCTTTACGTGCAAAAGGAGAAAACATTCCAGAGGATTTCAATTAGTTGGGAACATATTACATTGACAGGCGATTATGTGTGGAACTTAAACCAAAAAACAAATTTCAATAATTTAAGACCATTACGAGATAAAATGCTCTAAAAAAGGAGTAAAATAAATAATCGGTTCCTTAGCGTACAGGAACCGGGTAAATTGTGTCTAAACGTACAATTTTCTTTTTTGATATGGTGACCACATGCGAAGTAAAAACAGAAAGAGCAAACGACATGTTCCATAAGTATGTGGAAAGTGGGAAAGAGCATAAGAGATTATGTGAATAGTAATTTAGTGAGATTCACGTACTTTTACAATTTTTTTACCTATAAACAGGAATTGTCCCCCTATAGCCAAAAGCAATATACCGGCTATTATATAAGGTAAAGTGATAGGGTCTATTCCTTTTTCTAAAAATATTCCATTTGTCATTGTCCCAATGGAACCTGAAAAATAATTAATAGAGCTAAGTAAAGCAATTGAAATAGTAGCATGATCTGGACTCATCTCTAAGAGTGTTTTTTGCTGAGTAGCTAGTGCCGCCCATCCTGTACTGCCCCAAAGAATTAAACAGATGGCTAACAATAACGCAGTTTCATGGAAAACTCCCATACATATAAATGAGAAAAACATGATTCCCATTAAGTACAGTAATATGGTCTTTGGTTTCTTATAGAAATCTATTATAAATCCAATTATAAAACTTCCAGCAATTCCACCGATTCCCCACATCCAAATAAACATGATAGATTTTTGGAATCCATATGCAATAATGATGGAATCTAAGTATGTATACAAGCCTAAGCTACAAAAGCTTACTATCATTGTAATAAACATGACAAGAGAGATTTTTTTGTTTTTGAACATACTTAGCCGTTCTTTTAATGTTGGCAAAGGGCTAGATTCTATCATAGGAAACTTAGCGAAGAGAGCAAATATTCCGATTGCCCCAATTACGACGATAAACCACATCGCCATGCGCCATTTATAAATGGAAGCAATATATATACCAAATGGAACGCCAATTACGGTTCCCGCACTCATTCCAAGCAAAACGGTGCTGAGTGCTCTTCCCCGTCGTTTCTCAGAAACGAATGTAACAGCGGCAGCTGACGCCAATGGTGAGTATAGACCAGCACCTATACCGGCTAAGCCTCTAGAAATTAATAAAATCATAAAATGATGAGTCATAGCAGTTAGGAAGTTAGAGAATGTGAAAAGGAATAATGCCGCTAGTAATGTATGTTTCGTATTTGTCCTTCTCATACATGCAGCAAACAAAGGTGCCGCAATGGCATAACAGATTGTGAAGATGCTTACGGTTTGACCAGCAGTCCCAATCGAAACATGAAAATCATCAGCGATTTGAGGTAAGATTCCTGCCATTATATAAGCATCTACTCCTAGTGCGAACATCCCAAATGTTAATGAAAATATTTTATTCAATGTGAATCCTCCTTTTGATGAATTGTTCTCTTTTTATCGTAACGGGTATAATGAAATTAATGAAATTCATATTTTACATGAGAGGTATGAGTAAAATTCATGACGATAGCTAGATATGAAATTTTTCAAAAGGTAGTAGAGTTAGGTAACTTTACGAGAGCGGCAGAACAATTGAATATGACGCAATCAGCTGTTAGTCATGCGATTGCTAGTTTAGAAAAAGAGTTGGGATATCCTTTGTTGCATCGGAATAAGCAATCTGAAATTAGAAAAACGGAGTTTGCAAATCGTATTTTCCCTCATATTCAAAATGTATTGAAGAGTGAAGTGGCTATTAAACAAGAAGTATCTATGCAGAATAATCGATTGGAAGGTACATTGAAAATTGGGGCATTTACAAGTGCAGCAGCACAAATATTACCACCCATGTTATTAGAACTTAAACAGAGTTACTCGGGTATTAAAGTTTTATTGTTTGAGGGGACATACAAAGAAGTAGTGGAATGGATTGATAACGGTACAGTTGATATAGGATTTGTTTTAGAAGCAAATATAAATAAACAAATAAGCTCAATCCCAGTTAGCAAAGATGAAATCGTATTAGGATTACCGAAAAATCATCCGTTGACGAATCAAAAAATGGTGGATGTTCAGCAAATCGATGGAATGGACTTTATCATGCCGAAAGGTCCGTATCAGCCGTTAGTAATAAAAAATTTAGCTGATTACCAAGTACGTCCGAATATTATATTAGAAGTACTGAATTGCGAAACGATTGTTAATATGGTTTCGCAAAATATTGGGATTACAATGGGGCCTGAGTTATTTTTTAAATCACATAAGAATATTGAAATAAAAAAATTAACGCAGAAACAATATCGGCACATTCATTTAGCGTTTAAAGAACGTTCGCCGATAATTGATGCTTTTTTAACATGTAATCAATTGTCGATTTAGTCCTAGGATTGTATAAGAAAAGGATTGACCTCTTATCGAATTATATATACATCAATTAAAACCCCTCTTGTTAGGTAGGAGAGAGCATCTG
>NZ_JBALQK010000086.1:10515-10838 GCF_036965845.1 Bacillus sp. JJ1127
AAAATGGATTTATATAGAACCGACGAATCATCCTTTGGCAATTGAACAAAGGGAGGGAATTACCTTACCAAGGGTTAAGGAAATGAAAGAAATTGTGATTCTACAGAGCTAGAAAGAAAGTGGCTGACCCTAAAGTATTATTTTAGGGTCAGCCACTCAAAGGTTAACATAAAGAAAATGATTAGAAATGGTATAATGGCAATAATTCTAAATATCGCATAATTTGAGCTGAGACCTAAATAAAGGGAAAAGATAAGAAATGAGCAAAAGAATAGGGTCAACTCCCCACCACTTAAACGTTAATACGTTTTGAAGTGGGGGCT
>NZ_JBALQK010000087.1:0-1705 GCF_036965845.1 Bacillus sp. JJ1127
ACTCATTTATATAAAGGAGGATGATTTTAGTGTCGCAAATCTCCGTAAATTTACAAGATGTATCAAAACGTTTCGGAAAGAAAGAAGTATTGCATAATATTTCTTTATCCATAACGCAGACAGAAATTTTTGGCTTAGTAGGTCCTTCTGAGATGTATAATTATAACCAAATAGAGAACAAAATAAAGAGGACAAGCGTCCTCTTTATTTCATAGATACACAGATATATACAGAAATCTTTACCGTTGAGAAAGGTAATGTCTTCTTCTAGAATTGGTAAAATACTATTTTTCTTAAAATCGAATATTTAGAAAAAATTTTCTCAACATCAAAAGAGAAACATAAGAATAAATGTTCTGAATCTTGTGTTAAGATAATGACAATAACTAAAAAAGGAACGAGAAAAGACCCACGGCGTTACAAACGGTGCTGCCACACTATTGTAACGTTTTACCCTATCGCACGTAGGTAAAACATTCCATGAGTCAGCATTTAGTATACCACACTTCTCAGATATAAATAATCATTATGGTACGTTTTCCTATTGAGAAAAAGAAGGGATGTGTCTTATGTTCTAAATCTGAGGAGGGATTACGATGCATGATTGTATAAATTTAGAGGATGTTGTACCTGAAAAAGACATCACTCCTACAAAACTCTCAAAAATAACTCATTTATCTCAATCAAACTTATGGAAAACAATAAATGGTCAAGTACCTATGACTTTTTCAAAGTTGATGAAAATGATCGTCAGTACAGACACAGAAGATCAAAAAATGGATATTGTTCAAGCGTTTTTAAAAGTTACAGACAAGGAAGCAGATATTAGAGCGGCGATGTATTATGTGTATTTAGCTGGATATACAGATATCTTACATGATCTGCTTGAAAGAGACTGTAGACAATCTGTAACGAGACATTATAAAGAAATTTTTAAGGTTGGTATAGAAAGGCAGTCTGGTAATTTACGTTCGAAAGAGTTTTTTAAAAGCCTAGATGATTTACGTGCAAAGGTTAATTTAAATAAGGTTAACGTAAATATTTTAGTAAATTTGTTAAGTATTTATGGGTATTCTGATATGGGTGCTTATAATATATTTGCAACTATGCACGACATGATTCGAGATAAGTTATATGAAATGCCGCATGGGTTAGAAAAAACGCTAATTAATACAGAATTGAATGTTTTAAGTGCCTACGCGTACTTAATGCAGGATGAGGTAGAGAATGCAAGAAGTTTATTATATGAGGTACTAGATATAGCTGAAATGCCTTGTTTGCTAAGGTCCACAGCCTATAGTGTTCTAGGAGAAAGCTACATTTTTACAGACGCAGAGAAATCTGTTCATTATTTTGAGATGTCACTTCAGGAGCTACATAAAATAACGAATAGTAAATCTTTACTTAAAAGGAAATTAGTTGAAAATACACTAGCGTTCTGTTGTATAATTCAAAAAATTCCTGTAGAATTAAGTTATATTCACGATAAAGCTGAACAGGCATTAATGAAGATATTTTTAAATGAACATGATGCAGCAGCTGAAATATTGTATAAACTTGAGAATCGCACGGCTTTTCAGGATTTGTATCTAGCTGTAGCTACAAAAAACTCTGACTTACGTCGAAAAGCGTATCATCGCTTTTTGAAAGATGGTAATTTGTTCTACATAAAGATATTTGAAATTTTAAAATAAGGGGATTGTTT
>NZ_JBALQK010000087.1:1716-22353 GCF_036965845.1 Bacillus sp. JJ1127
ATTAGCTGGATTAGTTATTGTATGTACGTTTACGTTATCATTATCATCAATTTCGAATGAAGTTGGTAAGGGAAAAGTTAAAGAACCTGTAAAAATGATGAAGGATCCTGGGACAATCGGATAACTATCAAAAGAAAAATGCCATTACACTTTCTAGTGTAGTGGCATTTCGTACGTTATAGAGCTTATTCATTTTCTTCATTTTGACATTTTTGAATAATTAATGGGCAGGGGGAGAGATTTGCTATGGAAAAAGGGAACGTGTTTCATGAAACTAAGAATGTGATCGGACAAGTGTTAGACGCTACAAAAGCAAGCTGTGATTTGGAGTATGTTATGAACGAGCTGTACAAACAAGGACGACTTTCGAAAGATGAGTTAGAACAAATTACAAATATCGTGCAACAAAAAAAGGAATAGCATTTGGCTAATCCTTTTTGTTTATTTCTTATCACGTTGCAAGGCAAGTCTGAATACAGGAAGTATACTTTCTAGTTGTTCTTTATTAAGTGGTTCACCAGCCCAATTCAGTTTTCCCTCGGTAAGCATTTTTTCTAAATCAAAATCATCACCGTTTGGGTTATCTGTTCTTCCAAGAATAAAATCTGTTGTAGAGTTAAAGACATCTGCTAACTGACAAAGTACTTCGGCATTTGGCTTTCTATAATTTGTTTCATATCCACCATAAGTGGAAACTGATAGTTCTACTTTTTCAGCAGTTTCTTGAATTGTCCAGCCACGTCTATTACGCAAAAATTTTAATTGTGCCCCGATATCCATGTGTAGAGCCCCCTCAGATTCTCTTTTATATTTCCTAAGAATTATATTTTTTATAAATTCTTGTGTTTTAAAAGTTATTATTTTTTACGTTTGTTATATCTATAAGATAACATTACTCACTATAATTACGCAATCCGCGGAGAAGAAAATTTACAATTTAATTTTAAAAAAGATATTTACTTTTACGCGTAACGCGGATATAATGGAAATCAATTACAATATTGCGGAGGTGCATCATGAAAAGATATTGGCTTGTAGAAATAAGAGAAAAGTATGGTTTAACACAGGCAGATGTTGCGGAAGCTGTAAAAACCAGTCCAACACATTATGGTGACATCGAAACAGGAAGAAGAACCCCAGGATCTCCGTTAGCTATGCGTATCGCAGTATTTTTGGATTTCCCTGTGGAATGGTTCTTTTTGCCTGCATATCTGCATAACGCGGAAAAAACGGTATTAAAACTAGCGATGCAGTTAGATTTTCCTTCGGAGGAAATTTTTTTAGTTAACTTTCCGCGTTTCGCAGAAATAATTAGAAAGAGAAATCAGAAAAATAGCTAGATTTTTATATTAGGAGGCGTGGAGATGAAGAAAAAAGAACCGCGCTTACGTATTCGTAATGAGTACTATGGTACGGAAAAAAAGGAAGACGTATTTCGTGAAGTGTTCGAAATGTACTTAGGTGTGAAAGTAACAGTAACACGAAAGAAGAAAGCGGAAGCTGTTTAGCACTTTGAAAGGGGGTGGTACAGAATGCAACAGTACGTGTCTTATGCAAGTCGCTTAGCAAAAGCTAAAGACATAAAAGCAGTATGTTGCGAAAGTAAACAGTACTTTAAGAGCGGTTCAGAAGAACAAGCGCAAAACATCATGTTAAAACTCACGGAAAGGAGTGAGCAGGTTGTTCAACATTAATGAGATTTTCGTAGAAGGTTTCCAGTCACATACTAATAGTCATTTTAACGTAGGAAACGGACTGAACGTGATAACAGGACCTTCTGACAGTGGAAAAACAGCTTTAATTCGAGCGATTCGCTGGGTGGCCTTTAACGAGCCACAAGGTGAGGCATTCGTAAATGAATCTGTAGGACATGCTACTGTAGCTATTCATCTAGACACAGGCATTATCATTTCGAAACATCGAAGAAAAGGGAAGACATCCTACAGAATACAAACGGATCCTGGCGATGAAGGTAGCACTTTTGAGAAGTCTGAGGTTCCAGAAGAAGTGAAGCAGCTGTTAGGAATTACGAAACAAACCTTTGGAGATTTTACGGCAGCCTTAAACTTCGCGTTTCAGCTAGAGGCTCCGTTCTTAATAAGTGAAACACCATCATCAGGAGCAAAGGTACTTGGGAAGTTAGCAGGAACAGAAGCTGTAGATCTTGCAGTGAAAAGCGTTTCGAAAGATACTTACGCAGCACGACAAGAGAGGTTGCTGGCTGAGAAAGAAATAGAACGCTTAGCAGGTAATTTACTCGAGTACTTAGATGTAGATGATAAAGCAGAACAATTAAAAACAGCTGAAAGTCTAATGGAGTACGTAGAGGAAACGTATAAAAAGAAAGAGGCATTAAAAGAAATAGCTCACACATATGAGAGTCGCAAACAAAAGTACATAACAGCGTCAGAAATAGCGAAGCGGCTTGAAAATGTTCCAGGGTTAATACAAATTCTTGAACAAATAGAAAAAGCCCAGCAGCGTCTGCAAACACTACTGGGCTTACAAAAAAAGTATGAGTCATTGTCCATCGCCAAGAAGACATTGACTGAAAAACTTACACAATTCGATGGATTAATAGAAGCTGATCAGTTGTTACAAGCTTCTATAAAACTCGAAGAAAAACATTCTTTGCTCTCTATCTTATCACATAACCACAAAAAGTATAGTTGGGATTATAGCACGTTAGGTGTACAACTTGAAATGCTATCTGTAATAGAGAGTATCGATATAACTGTGATTGAGGAAAATGTGAGGAAAATAGAGCAATTAACAAAACTCTTAGCTCAATACAATGTTGTGTCGCAACATTTTGAAAAAGTAAGCAGGACTGTCGAGCATTTAACAGTACCGGTCGGAACAGACGAACAATTGAGTGAAATAGGACAAGCTGTAATACGTTCAGACGAATTAAGAGGATTATTAAGAAAATATGCGGATACACATAGTCATTATATGAGATGGGCAAGTACTACGGAACGCCTAAATGTTTCAGGAGATACTGAAAGTCGATTAGTAGAAATGGAACAAAGTATTTCTCGCTTAGCTGATCTAAAAGAGTTGCTTCGAAGATATATGATCGTAAATCAGCAAGTACGTCACCAAACAAGTACTTTGCAACTGTACGAAAAGCACATTGAAAACTACACAAAGGAATTGGAAGAGGCATGGAACGAGGCATGGAACGAGGCTGGTGGAGTTTGTCCACTATGTGAATCGCCGATGTCTATTCAACATTCTCATTAAGGGGTGAATCGTGTTGATAGATACGGATAAAGTGAGTGAGTTTTTACAAACAGCTGAAAGGTTGAATAATTCGTTAATGGAAATCAATGAGATTATTGAAGCTTTTGAAGATACGTCCAATGTACTAAAGGTTTCGCTATCTCATAAAAAATTTAATGAGAATTTACCAGTAAGTGCATTAGAAAGTGTAGGAGAAAAGCACATTGATTTTGCTATCCGACCGTCTGTGTTGGCCTGTTTAAAAGATCAAAAGAGATTTGTGGAATCAGAGTTGCAAAATTTACTATCGAAACAAATTGAAGGGGGAAATGAGTAATGGAATTAAAGCAACGTATTGAAATCGCGAAAGCAAATTTAAAGAAAGCGGAAACTGCAAAGATTCAAGCAGAGGCTGAGAAAACGTCAGCAGAAAAGCAGTTAAAGGAAATCGCTGAACAAATGGCGCAGCATGGTGTAGCGCCAGAAACGATTCAGGAGGAAATCAATAAGTTAGATACATCAGTTAAGGAAAACCTGGAGCACGTCGAACGACTCATTCCACAGGTATAAGGAGGCAGGTCTTATGTACGAGCTTCTAAAAACAAGAACTGATCTTCGTCAGGTAAGTGACAAGCTGAAAATGAAAATTGGCCAGCGTGATCTGTTGGTTAAACAACAAAAAAATGCTGAGGCAAGAAAAGCAAAAGCTGAGGAGCAACTTGGAGAGTTTGATTTAGTACAGATTCTTCTTCAAAAGACAAGTGACTATGCACGGCAGCAAGCAAAACGTCGTATTGAAGAAATTGTTACTTCTGCTCTTACAGTTGTATTCGATAAAGATTACAAATTCGAAATTGAAATCACTGTAAAAGGTAACCAACCTGTAGCGGAATACTGGCTCCAATCTGAAGGAGTACGAACGCAATTAAAGCCACCTGATTACGATCGTGGCGGTGGCGTAGCGGATGTAGTGAGTTTAGCACTCAGATTGGCCGTAGGTGAGCTTAGTGGTGTGAGAGGACCGTTACTGCTGGATGAGGTAGGAAAGCATGTGAGTCAAGAATATGCTCCGAATGTTGCCTATTTCTTGAAGGAATACAGTATTAAATTTAACCGTCAAATTATTCTTATTACGCACAGTACTCATTTAGCTGAGATAGGTGACGTAGCTATTGGTGTGACTCAAAAACAAGGAAAAAGCATTGTAACTGCTTTATAGAAAGGGAGATTTGTAGATGTGTATGAAATGCGAAATAAAAAAGGCGCTAAAAGGTGCATTAGCAGATGTAGCTGGTTTAGAAGTAACTGAGAAAGTTATCGGTAAAGCGACAAATGAGCAGTTACAAGAATTGCAAGCTGTAGTAGATGCGGAAAAAGCTATAAAGAAACAACTTGATGCAGAGTATAAAGCTGAAATTGCACCAATTCGTGAAAAATATAAAACGCGTTTAAAAGAGTTAGGGGATCCTGTCATTGATCGCTATAACGAGGTTTGTATGGAGATCCAGAAAGACTTAGGTATTTCCGATGAGGACGATGTATCGATTGACATGAGAACAGGTGAGGTAACTAAAGAAGTCATTAAGAAAAAAGAATCAAGCAACCTTCACTAATGAATATGCAGCACATCATAGAGGGTGGTATTACCTTAGATGCAACGTTACGAAGAACGAGGAAAAGTAGAGGTGAGAGCATGAAATTTTTATACTTCGGCGATCCACATATACGAGGTACGAACCCTCGTAACCGTAAGGATAACTACAAAGAGGCGCTAATTGCAAAATTACGTGAGATTTTCGCATTAGCAAAATACAAAGGTGTCCAGGCTATTATTCAGCCTGGAGATACGTTTGATAGACCTGAAGTTACAACAAGTGTGTTACTAGAATTTGCGAAAGTGCTGAAGGAGAGTCCGGTACCGATTTATACAACAGCCGGAAACCACGATATTTATGGATACAATCTTGCAACCTATGAACGGACAAGCCTCAGAGTATTGGAGCTGATTGTCCCGCAACTTACAGTCATTAATGATCCTGGAAAACCTCAAATGTTTCATCAAGACGGTAATCATGTTCAACTAACGTTTACACCATATAGTGATCGAATTGATAAAGCTGGGTATGGCTACTCACCAGAAGTAATTGAAGATTATGAATCAACAAAAATACATGTAGCTCATGGAATGCTACTTGATCATGATCCACCGTTTGACCGGTACACAAAAGTACAAGATGTAAAAACTGAGGCGGATTTGGTTTTGTGCGGCCATGATCACACAGGTTTCGGTATTTATGAGCGTTCAGATGGAAAAATCTTTGCGAATATCGGTAGTATTACACGTTTATCAGCGTCTGAAGTGGAGATTACAAGACCTATACAAACGTTACTTATTGATGTAAAAGCACCAGGTGTTTTCGATTTAGAACGGATACCACTTCAAAGTGCGAAGCCAGGTGAAGAAGTGCTTGATCGTAGCCGGATTGAAGCTGAAAAGAAACGAGAATATGCGATGCAAGAGTTTGCTTCCTTGATTCAAACAGAAACTGGAGATGACGTATTAGTGGATATTAATACGATTGTTGAAAGTATTGCAAAGACTGAAAGTATTAATCCTGATGTAGTAGAAATTGCGCTTACGAAAATCGCAGAAGCGAAGGAGGGGTTACGAGCATGATTGTAAACAAACCGCAGTTTGATGAGAACGAGTTAGGTGAAGGTACGGCAATACAGGTGTCGATTAGCAGTAAGGATAAAAATGAACAAAAAACAAATTGGAATGCGGTTGTGGTTGGTTTTACACCACTTGCGCTAACTGTCGCAGGTTATGATTCCAAACCACTAATGGATATAGAAACTATAGAAATACGAATAAATCAAGTTACAAAGGGAAAAGTATCTATCGAAAAATTAGTTCGACCAATACGTTGCACAGATCCTGAGGAGGTTTCTACAAATGTCTGAATTAAATAAACAAATTCGTAGTTTACAAGAGGTACATGGGACAGAAAAGTTACTCGCGGCAGCAAAAGAAATCTTAGGTAAAAAAGTTCCGAGTGACTATGTACGTGTGTTAGATCCACTTGAATTACAAGCATCTTTACAACAAATTGATGCTGTAGTACAGGACGTTATCGATAAAGGAAAAGCACGTGAGGAAGCTTACGGTGAAAAAATTAAGCTGTTAAAACAAAAAACTAAGCTTGAAACACAGGTTAAATTAAAAGAGGCAGAAGCTTTTATGGCAATTCAGCATGAAGGTAAAAGTCAATATGTAATCATTGATAACCAGAAAGTTATTTTAGGAAATGACAAAATGCGTGATGCTTATCGACGTCAATATTCAAAAGTTGAAAGAGAAGAACTGGCGGAGATCGAAGCTGAATTAAGTGCGATAGATACAGGGTTATCTGCAGCAAAAGACGCTTGGGAAACAGCGAAAGAATCAGCGGATCTTGTAAAAGCAAAAGCATATGTACAAGCGAATCTACTGAAGTTTTTGGCGTAGGAGGTTGCTATGGATCCAAAACAAACAGCACTGAGAAATAAACAACGCGAACGTCAGCAGCGTGGTGATGACTTCCAGGCAGAAATCAGAAGAAGCTGGAGACATATTCCTAACGTATGGCGTATGAGAATAGCAGATGGTGCCGGTGCAACTCGTCCAGGTGACGAGATTGTGCTGACACCTGAAGTCAATATATTAGCTGAAATGAAACGTACTGAAAGTCGTAGATTTTCGCTAGATTATATGAGACCAAATCAGATTCTTGGTTTACGAGATTTTGACCAGATAATTGGTAGAAATTTAGGTTTAGTATTTATCAGTTTTCTTAACGAAAGTAAAGGGCTTGATGAAGCATATGCGTTTAGACTTCTTACGGTTCTTATCCATATGAAAAAGCGAAATGTGAATCATATTAAACTTGAAGAATTTCGAAATCAGACGGTTCCATGCGTACCACTTCCAAGACTTACATACCACGAACCTTCTTACGATTTATCGGGGGTGCTCACTTGCTACAAATCTTTGTAAAACACAACATCCGAATTAGAGGTACCAGCACACCATTAAAAGCAGCTATTACCAAGGCATTAACATTTGATAATCCGGCATATGTGAAAGCAAGAAAACAGCGAAGAAGAACATGGGGTATACCAGCAAAACTGGAGTTATTTTTGTACGACCGTGGTGACATTGTTACACCTCGTGGGTTTTTATCACAGCTGGAAGGGATGCTAAAGAATCTAGGCTATGATCCTGGCAAGATAATCACATCGCAAATCTCATATGGCCGAGATGTTAGCTTCGGAGAATGGAACAATGACTTTGTTTTAAAAGCAGATCAGACGCCGATGGTTCAAGCGCTTATGAAACAAAACGGAATTGGTGTAGCGCCAGCTGGATCCGGTAAAACGGTTATGGGAATGCGCTACATCTATGAAAAAGGAAAAGCAGCCTTATGGCTCACTCATACAAAAGATTTAATGTATCAATCCGCAAAGCGTGCCCAGGCTACAATTCCTGGTATCGGTCGTATCGGCTTCTTTGGTGACGGGACTCATGATTGGGGAAATGGAAAATTAATCGTTGCAACTGTACAAACATTGCAACGAAATCCTCATTTGATTGATGCACTAAATGATTTTATTGGAACAGTAGTCGTAGATGAAGCGCATCATTTCCCAGCTGTCCAATTTATAGAAACAGCTGGTCTATTAACAGCGGAAAATATGATTGGACTCACAGCTACCCCATCTCGTAAAGACGGATTAGAGATTTACATGTATAACGGCGTTGGTCCAAAAGTCTATGAGATTAGTCGAGACGGGATGTACGAGGCAGGACGCTTAATAAAACCGACAGTGAAATTTGTCTATACAGGATTTACTTATGAGACTGCGAGTAATCGTAATGAGATTGATAGTGTCGATGCTGGTGGTGAAGACCTTGATTATACAGATTTAATTCGTCATCTCATATCAGATGAAAAACGCGCAAAGTTAGTTGCTGAAAACATTGTAGATCAGTATCCTCTAGGACCTACAATTGTTATTACTGAATCAGTTCGTTATTGTTTCGTGTTACAACAGCTTGTTCAGAAAATGTTCAAACAACGATATGGTGACACGTATTACGGGAAGCCGTTCAATACAGCTGTAGTTCATGGGGGAATCAGTCGTTACACCTGGAGAAAAGCAAAGAATGAAAAGCAGGCGCAATGGCTCATCGATAATGGACATGCAGTAGATAAAAAACAAGGCAAGTATGGATGGCAAGTAAAGGTTGCTCAGTATACGGAAGAAGAGTTTCGTGACTGGCAGGTAACCAAGCAACAACGTAAAGGCATTTTAGAAGCATGTGATCGGAAAGAAGTAGATATTTTATTTGCAACTCAGTTAGCACGTGAAGGCTTAGATATGCAGCATTTAGCAGTTGGCCACATGGTAATGCCAAAACGTGGTGATTCACGTGAAAGTAATAGTGGTTCATCTGTAGAACAAGAAATCGGACGTATCATGCGTCCTGATCGGAACAATCCACATAAAAAGGCGTACTGGTTCGATTACGTTGACTATAACGTCGGTGTCTTTAAAGACCAGTATCATAGCCGTAGAAAAGTTTACGGACGTATTGGGTTAACAGTACCAAGAAAACCGAAAACAGAGCGTGATCATGTAGCTGAGTTTCTAAATGATATGCCTTGGTGAAAGGGGTGGTAAACATGAAGAAGTACGAACACTTAGGAGCACTTTATGAAATCACTGAGTTAATCGCTTCAGCGAAAGAGGTGAAGTAAGTGGAACAAGAAGTGAAAGAAAAGCTTCGCAAAAGTGTTGTGATGGCTGTAGGACGTGCATGGAACAATTTAAAGAACATTATTCACGGTGTCGCTAAAGATATAGAAAAAACGGCACGAACTATGCAACCAGTTGTTAAAGAAATACAGCGAGTTGAGAAACAACTTACAAAGTTTAGACGACAAGTAACGTATCGCAAAAAGAAAAGCCAAGCAAAACGTAAAGCATGGAAAAAATATAGCCTATAAAGGCATGGGAGGAATCTTTATGACACAAGAAACAAATCAAAATGAAGTAGTAGTTCAAAATACTGCAGTAGCAAAAACGAACAATGGCAGCAACTATATTTCAGCTATTTTAGAAGAAACAAAGCAAGGATTTGTTGAAGCGAACAACGGTCTTGATATGGATTTCGTTCGTATGGGTGATTGGTTAACGATCAATAAAAAAGGTAATTTTGTAGAAAAAGATGATGAAAATGTTATGTACGGTGAAAGCATCGATGTAGTAATCGGATACGGCGAGCAACGTTGGTCTGTATGGGGATTAGAAGATTCACCAGAGGCAGGACAATTAATTGTTGCTGAGAGAACGAAAGAAGAAGCTGAAGTTGTATTCAATCAATGGCTAACAGAAAATCCTCAAGCTGCAGAACGTTACGAACTGGATGATATCAAACTTCGCTATATGGCGTCAGTTGTGCCTGTGTCTACATTAAGTCCAGATGACTTTCCAAATATCTACTTAATGTCGTTTAGCCCAACAGATACATTAATCTTTGGTAAATATGCAATGAATTTATATAAAGGTAAATATAAAGCACTTAGTATTCCTTCAAAATTAGGCGTCAACAAAGTGGTAACACGTCTTGTAACAGTGGATCGCAAAAGTCGTACAAATGCGAGTCAGTCTTGGGTAGGGATTGACTTCCAGCCTGTAGGTGTATTTAATCCAGCTGATTACGGAATTAACGTAGAAGAAACAGAAAAAGCTTCAGAATAACTAAGGAGGGCGTCTACAAATGGCAAAAAAGAAAGATAAAACAAGTGATTATCAATATGTAGACGCATGGTACAGCAATCAGAACGGTAGAAGCATTCCGTGGAAACGAATTCCTTCTTCTGAAGTGAAGCAATTCCAAACGGGAGAGGCGTTCAACTTCAATTGCTTTGCTACGGTTCAACGATTTGCGAACGACACAAAAGTTAAGGGGGAGGCATTCATTGCCCCCCTATATTTTGACCTTGACCATGCGGAAGACCCATCAGTCAGCCAAAAAGATGCGATTAAGCTGGTTGAATTTTTCACGAAGGAAATGGATGTACGCGAATCGGATATGTGGATCTATTTCTCCGGATCAAAAGGATTCCACATCTTAATAAGCTCCGATGCACTCGGTATCGAACCGAGAAATGACCTTCATAAAATCTTCAAACATATAGCTGGATATTTGGTCCATCGTTTAGGACTTACATCTCTTGACCTTGTGGTGTATACGGAAAAACGTATGATTCGTTTGCCGAACAGTATGCACCAAAAAACAAATCTATTTAAAACAGAAATTAGTGTCGAGGAACTAAACGATTTGACACTTGAGGAAATCAAAGATAAAGCAAAATCACCAAGACATGCAGACGAGTTACCATTTACACCGGAAGACCGTAAAAAGTACATGAAATACCGTCCACGTGCTGGATATCTTTTGATGGATAAAACAAAAGAATATGAACAAGCTGCAGCAACAAATGCACGTCGATACGAAAAAGAAGAGTTCCAATTTAAGAAAGACAAACCACCTGCTTGCGTTATCGATATTTTAAATGGTGGGTGGAAAAAAGACGGTGACCGGAACCAAGCAACTGTACAGCTTGCTTGTTACTTCAAAGATGCTGGATACACAAAAGAAGAAACAATGAAAGAGCTGGAAGAGTGGGTACTGAAATTCACATCGGAAGAAAATAGCTACGGGAAACAACAACGTGTGGCCAATACGCGAAGTGTGGTTGATGCGGTTTACAGCAAAGATAATACATACAAATTTGGATGTGCTTTTATACGTAGTCTTCACGGTGAAAAGAAACCAGGAAGCAAAGACTATGAACGTGTAGCATGTGCTGGTGATATGTGTCATTGCATCAAGAAGAACATGGAGGAAGAAGAGAATGCAAAGCTTCTTCACTTAGCAGAGACAGGGAATGCTGAATTAACTGGCAAGCTAGTCAAAACAAGAGTAATGGTTGCTGGTAAGAAGCATACTCCTTACATCATCCCAAAGAATATTGAATATCATTGCTGGGGAAGAGACAACTGTAAGAAAGCACATTGCCCACTTTACGATATTCCGACACATACAGGATACAAAGACCTAGGAGTAAGTGATCGAGAAGTCATTCAAATGACAGGTGTTGGTGATGACAATATAAAAGGAATTTTGCGTCAGCTTTCAGGTATTCCAGATTGTTCGAAATTCAATACGGATATTCTTGAAAACATGAACGTAGAGGAGCTACTTGTTATTCCAATGGCTGAAGAAGATGACGAAAAGCAAGAGCAACATAAAGGGAATTATGTACTACGTAAAGTGTACGCCGTAAATGGATTAAATGTAAGTGAAAACAAGTATTACGAGTTAACCGGTTATGTTTACCCCCATCCAAAGAACCAGGAATCTACATTGCTTATCAAAAGTGCTACACCACTTCAAGACGTGGTTGAAAGCTTTGAATTAACTGAGAAAGTAAAAGAAGATTTGGCATCATTTCAACCTGCTGATTATACAGCTGATTCAATTGAACAAAAACTTGCAGCGATATGCAACGACTTAACATATAACGTGACTCACATTGTAGAGCGTGACGAGACATTACTTGCAGTACTTCTAACCTTCCATAGTGTGTTAAGGTTTCGAGTCCCTTGGGATTTAAACCATGTTCGTGGATGGGCTGAATTAAAAATAGTAGGTGATACAGGTACCGGTAAATCAGCATTGATTGAAAAGGTAATGAAATTCGCAGGGCTTGGTACACGAGTAAATGCGGAAAGTACTTCTCGTACAGGTTTAACATACAAAATGGAGCAGTCAGGTGCTCAAGGTGCATGGTACATCGTTTGGGGCGCTTGGCCGTTAGCTGATAAAGAAATGATCTGGATTGATGAAGATACAGGTATTACGAAAGATGATTATGGTGAAATGACGCTTGCACGTTCAGACGGAAAGCTGGAAGTAAAACGAGCTGTAACAGCAGAAACACCTTGTAGGGTACGAGCAATTATGTCAGGTAACGTACCGAAAGGAAAACGATTAGCTGATTACTCTCAAGGTGCTGAGAGTTTAAAAGATATTTTTAATAACGAGGATATAAGACGTTTTGACTTTGCAGTCTTTATGAGAGCAAGTGACGTGGATCCTGAATTATATAACCAAACCTTACCTACGTACCCGTCAATCATTCAGAAAGACACACTGAAGAATAATATCTTGTTTGCCTGGTCCCGTAAACCGGAAGACGTGTTATTTACAGACGGCACAATAGAAAAAGTGTTAGAAGTAGCGACAGACCTTGCAAAAGTATATGGAAATGCGAATGACATACCACTTGTTTCACCTTCGGATCAACGGAATAAGGTGGCACGATTAGCGGTTGCTCTTGCAGCTCTTACACATTCAGTTGACGAATCAGGAGAACGGATTCAAGTTTGGCCAGGACACGTTGAGTTTATTGGGGAGTACTTGAAAGCACTATACAATGCTCCAGGTTGCGGCCTAAACTACTATGCACGTTTAGCGATTAAAGAGGAAGAAATGACAGAAGAACGGTATCAGAGGTTCACGAAAGACCTTAAAAAAATCGATACGTTAACAGGTGAAATGAAGTTCTACGAGTTTATTAAACTCTTTGCACAGCAAAAGTATTTACGCCTGGGAGACGTAGAAGCAATGCTTTCCATCGATAAAGAAGAAGCAAAAGCGATAGTGAACCAATTGGCGAAAATGAGGATGATCGTTTTAACAAGTGGCGGTTATCGAAAAACACCACGCTTTAATGCATATATTGCGTATTGCATGAAAAAAGGAATCTTTGACCATATACAAGATGACTACTACTAGTCTATGGACAAGTTACCCAAATATGACTACAAGGAAGTGAAAATATGAAACTCGGTAATTTGTTTGGAAAACCGAAAACACTGGCAGGAAGCAAAAAGCCTACGCCAGTAAAACAATCAAAACTAGCTGTAGAGATGGAGAAAAAGAAAAAGCCAGGGCAATTTGATATTGTGTGGCCAAAAGTAGAACCACAGCAAGTGAAAGACTATCAACCGATTCTTACAGTCAAAGAGCTGAAAAAGTACTTAGAACGTTGTGTACAAACAGGGAAAGCAGGGTTTGACTGGGAGACTGCAGCAAGTGAAGAGATTAGAAAACACTACGCAAAAGCGTTTGAAGATATAGAAATTTCATGTTCAACAGGTGCTATCGATGAGAAAGAAGCGGAGAAACAAAGAGAAAGCTTGAAAAAAGAGTATCTACGAACACCATTGGATCCATGGAAAGGTGAAATCTGCACAGTTTCTCTTTCAGCGGCAGCGCATGAGTCACGTGTTATCCCAATCTCACATAAAGTTGGCCAAGTGTTTGAACCGGAAATGTCTAGGGACGAAGCTCGTAAGGTGGTACTTGATTTAATCGATGAGTACTTATTCAAAAATGAAGAAGTGTTAAAAGTAGCGGTAAACCTATCATTTGAGACAAAATATGCAGTCAAATACGGGAAGTACATTCTTGGTAAAGTTGCTGATCCACTCATTATGTGGGTGCGATGCTTACAAATTGTAGCGCCTCATAAAATTAAAAATCCTAAGAAGCCTACAAGTGGCTGGGGATTAAAACCAGCTACGAAACACGTTTTTGGTGTAACAATGAACGATTTTACAGCTCTTTTAAAGAAACACAAAGTTGATTTCTTTGACGAAATCGATGCGAGCAAAGGCGAGGGGTTATTGTACTCAGCTGAGGACGCTGATTATGCCTTGCAGCATTACGAATATTGGTCTCAAATTGCGCAACAGATTCCGCGTTACGCAGAATGGCTACATAAAATTGAAATGCCATTCACACGTGTTATTGGTCTTATGGAGTACTGGGGAATGGCTTGGGATGAAAACCTTGCTACGCAAAAGAGACAAGAAGCAGAAATTATGCAAGAACAAGCAGCTGAGCGAATTAAGCAAATCGCGAAAGAAACATTCAACATTGATATAAATACCGGTAAATCAGGTAAAACAAACGAAGTGAAAAGCTTAATGTTTGATTACTTAAAAATACCGGTGGCTAAGTACGGAAAAACGGGAGCAAGTCTGGATCAAGAGGCGCTTATTGATATGGCCTTTATGTTAGAGAACAAGCTGAATGATATAGATGAAGAAAAGTATTTGAATGTTCCACTACCTGAAGGTTGGGGAGAAATTGATCCTGACACAGATCCTACGTTAGATAAAGCAGAGCGTGGAGCAATTCGTATTGCGAAACGTGAGCCACATCCATATAGGGAACAAGCATTAGAAGTTATCGACCAACTGAAGAAGATTCAGAAGTACACGACACTTCTTTCTTCGCACATCGTAGGACGTGAAAAGTACTTGAATTTTATAAGCGGACGGATTCATGCAGGATACAGTCCATTTACGGAAACAGGTCGTTTAAATAGTTTCAATCCGAACGGTCAAAACGTACCTCGTCTCGATAATGATGAATTCGGAATCCGTAATTTTTATGTACCAAAGCCAGGGAAAATATTATTCTTCATTGACTTCTCAGGTTTCGAACTTCGCTTAATGGCCTGGAAATCAGGCGATGAAGTCATGACTGAACTGTTTAATACTGGAGGTGATATGCATCGCAGAACAGCATCAGTAATGACTGGAAAGCCTGAAAGCGAAATCGTCAAGAAAGAACGTACGGATGCAAAAGCAGGTAACTTCGGTAGAGTAATAGGGCTTATGCCGAAGTAAAACTCACTCAAAACGGGGAAGGCTAAGGGTTTTCACCTATGTTAATCCCGTGCTGCCGTAAAAGGTAGTGTATCGACTTATAATAGGCCGGCTAGGTATTTACCTAAATCAATCGAGCTTATTTATACGGTGGGCTAAAGGTGTGAAAGGGACTGATAGCTTTGACTAATAACGTAACAAACAAGCCTAAAACATGTTTTGTTTGTAAAAATGAATATTTACCTACCAGTAATAGACAGAAGTATTGTCCTGATTGTAAAAAAGAAATTCAAAAGCAATGGGACAAGGATAAATACAAAAGAAGATACGTAAAAAAGGGCTACAACCAAAAAGGAAAAAACAACAATAACTGGACTGGCGGTACAGCACCTTACTATAAAAGAATCGCTTATGAAGCTTATGGAAAAGTGTGTAACCGTTGCGGTAGCGAGGATGAAATTGTTGTTCACCATAAAGATAGAAATCGTAAAAATAACGATATTACTAATCTGGAAGTCCTTTGTAAAAAGTGTCATCAACATGAACATGAATGCTGGAATAACTTGGGTGAATATTTAGGGAACAAAAACGTGTTACGTGACGAGTTAGGGAGATTCAAAAAACATCTTAAGAAGGTATAGTCAGCGCCCGTGGAAACACGGGATACAGTGATAAGCTACGGCGGTACAGAACACGCATTGCAGTTTACATTTAAAACAAAATACTTAATCCGTAAAACGTTAGACGAATGCGCGCAAATCGTAAATGCAGTTAAAACGGCGTATAAACGTATACCTGAGTATCAACGCAAGATTGTTTTAGAAGCACGTGAACAAGGATATGTACAAACGATTTACGGATACATTCGAATGCTTCCAGACATCAATAGTGGTAACAGAAAAGACCGCGGTTCTGCTGAAAGACAAGCAGCAAATACACCAGTACAAGGCAGTGCAGCTGACATCATGAAAAAGGTACAAAACGAAATTTATGAATCTATCGGTACACAAGTGGGTGTATTGGCTCATGGTAGCACGGATATGATTGCACAGATTCATGATGAGGTTATTTTTGAAATGGACGATGATCCAGAAATTGTAGCTGCAGCAGAAAAACAAATTAAACAAGTTATGGAACAACCACCCGTGCCAGGATTCCCAGTACCTGTAGAAGCAGATGCGAGTGTAGGGTATCGATGGGGCGAGAAAATGAGCGTTGAGTCCTGGCTTAAACAAAGGGAGGAATAGCATGTGGCAAGAGGAGAGGGACCACGAAAGGCGTTTTTTACAAAGCATTATGCAACAACATTACCACGTGTCAAACGAGCGAGAATCGTAGGAAGTATTGCTGGAGAACCGTACAACATGGTTTGGGTAGTAAGTTCACTAAGACAAGATAAAAGAACGGGAGTATTGCAACCGAATCCCAAAGATCTATACGCAGAGGAGTTGTTTAATAACTGTTTTAAAAAGTGGAGGGAAGATGATGGCAGAGAAATTGAGTCGTCAGCAACGCCGAGCGATAGAACGTGAACGAAAGAAAACATTGGAACGACAAAGCTTCCATCGTGGGGAGGTACAACAAGTGTCTCTCCTATCGTACAAAGATGGCCGTACTTTAACATTACGCGCAGCAAAAGAAGTTTTAGGTTTAGGTCCTGTACGTTTAGAACGTGTGAAAGAGAGATTAGAAGAACTAGAAAACGAGAATTTTAATGAGCTGTTTTTACAGCATTTAAGAAAGTAAAAGAGCTGTAGGAAAGGATGTGCAGTTGTGAGTGGTAAGCAGCAAAGAAAGGGGTATGACAATCGGAAAAGTGACCGGAAGTTAGAACGAATGAAACGTGAAATGGCAAAACAAAAAAGAAAAGTAGCAAAAGGTGAACCACGAAAGGCGGTAATTTATTTGCATAGTTCAGAGCAACAGTTAAAGGATATAGCGCAAGAAAATCGTGATTTGAGATTAGAAGTTGATATGTATAAGTCGCAAGCCAAAAATCAAGAATCGTATGTCTCAAATATCTTAAATGAAAATAAAGAATTACATTTGCAGGTTTTAAAATGGCGTGGGAAGTTTCTTGTCTTGGCCGCTTCATATATGGTCGTAGCAGTCATTATCAGTTTTGTAATAGCGAAGTAAATCAGAAGGGAGGAGCCATAGTGTGCCAAACAAAAGAACGTGAAGCATTTATGGATGACAATGAATTTTGGAAAGATGTCTATTATTACATGGAAGAGTATTTGTGCAATAAGGATGAGGCTGTAGCAGTTGTAAGTGAAAGATATAAAAGAAAAGGAGTGTAATCATGTCTTGTGAAAATTGCAAGCATCAAAATGAGAAACTGTACAGTCAACTTTTACATGGCGTACTAAACGCACTCCAGGAAATTAAGAAAGATATTAAACGCCTGGATGTAGAAAACTCAGTGACATTCAAACAAATGTACCAGGAACGTTTCGACGGCATGATCTACGCGATTGTACATTACATGGATAAGACAAAAACGCTGTATAATGCAAAGTTTGACACGAATAACGAATTCTTCTTTGAGAATTTTAAACATAGATACGCGGATTATCACAATTTAGATGAGTATATCAAGTTACTAAAAAACGTGATTAGTAGGAGGACGTAACGATGAACATCATCCATTTATTCCAGCTTCAAAAGGAGCTAGATAGCAAGATTGTGGAGAAACGTGGTTTGCAGAAAGTATCACTATTTCAAAAGAAGAAACTTTCGTTTCGTGATGAGCTAAGTGAATTATTACATGTATGGCGTGGTCATAAATATTGGAGCGAGAACAATAGGCCTGTAACAAAAGCTGTTCGTAATGAAGGGCAGATGATGGAAGAAGACAAGCAGTACTATAATCCGTTATTAGACGAATTTGTAGACACGTTGCATTTTGCCTTATCTATCGGCTTAGAACGTGAGTGGAACAAATATATTGATAGCTTTGTAGTACGTACAAATAGAGGACATACAGAAGAAGACATTATCGATGTATTCAACGACTTATATGAAAACAAACTGTGGTCAGCAGCACACTATATGACTCTTATCAACGACTTAGCGTATCTTGGCGCAGCACTAGGATTTACAGCAGATGAAATCTATCAAGCTTATATAGAAAAGAACCAAATTAATCACCAGCGTCAAGCATCGAACTACTAAGGAGGTGAGTATGGTGGGAAGAGGGACTCTTTGGAAGAAAGAAGAACTGGAGTATTTGGAGCAGTATTGGGGGACGTACAGCATTAAACGCATGGCAAATAAGTTAGGGCGCTCTATCAGTGCAGTAAAACTAAAGGCATATCGCATAGGGTTAGGAGATGCGCGTTTGCATTTTAATGGACTTACCGTATTCCAGTTAGCCGATGTTTTAATGGTGGACTATAAAACAATTGAATCGTGGTGGGTACGCTTCGACTTCCCAGTAAAGTTAAAACTTTTTTCTGTCGAACAACGAATAAAAGTTGTTTCTTACAATGACTTTTGGAAGTGGCTGAAAAAATACAAACAAGTAGTGAATTTTGCAAAAGTGGAACCTGGTATTTTAGGACCGGAACCTGAATGGATGAAAGAAAAGCGTAACGCTGATTTGTTAAGAAGAAAAAAGCAGCAAAAGCCATGGAACAAGGAAGATGATCTAATACTTCGAAGCATGGTAAAAGCTCATTGTTATACGTATCCGGAAATCGGGAAACGTCTCCAGCGTACTGAGTATGCAATAAAAAGAAGACTGGAAGATCTCGGTATTAATGACAGGCCAGTGTATATAGAAAGTCACTCGAAATTTACAAATGACGAGATACAGAAAAGTGTGGATCTGTTTAATAAAGGATACACCGTGGACGTGATTGCAGAAAAATTAGAGAAAAGTGCTTTAGCATTAGTACACGCATTGGAGCATAGAGGATACAGGTTTAGAGCTAAGACAATTTTACAACAGAAAGAGACTGTGGTGTAGACTTTGAATCTTATTAAAAAGGAGCGATTTTTATGGAAAACGAAATTAAAATGCACCATGTAATTATTAATGGAGAGCCTACAGAACAGGGTGTTAAGGATTATACGGATAAGGGATGGATGTATTTAGGTTATGATTTTGCGGGAAAATATCACCCTTATGCTTGTGATACTGATACAGTAATGTTTTTTGCAAAGCCGATTGATAAAGAAAAGTATGATGCTGAAATGAAGGCGTTTAGAGAAAACCACTTGCCCGATTGTGAAGGTTAATTTAAAACGAAAAGGAGAATGAGAAATGGCACGAATCAAATTAATCGATGAAACAACAGATCTGTCACAGGTAAAAATGCCCATCGGGTGGGATTTAGAGGTAAACAGTGTTCCTTATGATATATATCGTATCGAAGGGTATGTTCATACAATTGGCGGTAAGATGGGAGAAAATTGTTATTGGGCTTGCCCTTCAGGTGAGAAGCCAACTTTTAAAAATTTAATTGAATTTAATGGAGATGCACCAACTTGGGGCGTAACTTTTGATAGATCTAATTATATAAAAACAAAGTGGGATGAGACATCAGTTGAATGTAATGGCGGTTGCTGGATAACACGAAACGGGAAGAAATTTTATGAAGTACCTGCACGATATATGGATTATGGTTTAGCGAAAGCGCAGTATCTTTTAGTAAAACTTTTAGAAGAGTGTCCACTCTATTTATTGGAAAGGAATTGGAAGGAAAAAGCTATCGGACGCAAGATTTGGTATGAGAATCAACCAGCTAAGATAACACGCATTACTAACGATAATGAATTATGGATTGAACCAGACGGTATTCCATGTTTTAAAGCTCCTGCTCATTGGGCTCGTGAAGATTATTCTGATTATGAAAATGGATTACGTGTAGATTTATTGTCACCTGATATTTATTGGTTCAGGCATTAATAATTTTAACACAATCTTTATTTGGGAGAAAGAGAGGAAACAACATGGAAGATAGCAATAAAAAAGGAAAATGCAATTGTGGTAAAGAGACTTTTAGAACGGTTAAATTTGGTGAGTCGTCAATGTATATTTGCAACAAATGTACAGAAGAACTTGCTAACTATCTGATGGAACTTGCTAATGCAGATATGTGTGAACATGATTCGGAACGTGTTAATTAAAAACTAAAAAAGCGTTATTTATATAGAATAATCCCCTGAAATTTAGGGGATCTGGGGAGATGCTTATGAAAAATTATTCTATAAGTAATGGCATTCTTTCAGTTTCAAATCTTTCATATTCTATAGGGCAATTTGCAGGTATGCTTATAGGTTCTGAACATTCGTTCACTAGAGTTACTCTGTAAATTTCTTCGTCAGAAGAGGAGAAAAATGTAATTTTGATTTTTGATTTAGGGAGAATCGAAAACACTGGTATTCTACTTGTCATACTAATCAGCTCCTAAGTTATTTGATTTTATAAGAACCCAAAAGTGTATTCGATAAATATATATGAATTTCTTTTATAAGAGTATTACTTTAATGAATTGAGAAACTTAATAAAATAGTTATCTTATAGTTATCTTGTAGAAAAAGTGGGTGAGATCATGTTAGCACCGCAGACGTACGTGTGTGACTATTGCGGAAAAACAAATACAGAAAAAC
>NZ_JBALQK010000088.1:0-541 GCF_036965845.1 Bacillus sp. JJ1127
ATGTATTATTAAAGTAGTGAGGGTAAATAAGAATGGAGGAGGACAATGCAACAATCGCTAGAGAAAATTGGAAAACAAGTTTTTTATAAACGGCTACAGCAAAAAATGACACAAGAAGAATTATGTCAGGGCATTTGTTCCGTCTCATATTTAAGTAAGATCGAAAATGGAAAGATAGAAGCATCGGAGGAAATTGTGCAGCTACTCTGCGCGAGGTTAGAGATTGCTGTGTCGGATTTGAGAGATGTAGAAGAAGAAGTAAAAGAGAAGTTGGATGAGTGGTTAAATGCGTTGGTTCATTTGGATAAGGAACAGGTTGAACGCATCTACAAAGAATTACAAGATGAAATGAAGCATGTTTTAGATTTTGAAATTATAAATTATTATAACCTTCTTTATACCCGGTATTTAATTATGAAAAGGGATCTCCCGGCACTTGAAGAAGAACTAGAGAAGTTGAAGAAGATGTATAAGAAGTATTCACCATTTCAGAAGTTGTTGTATACGTATAGTAAGGCGCTATTATACTGCATGCAGTATA
>NZ_JBALQK010000088.1:587-913 GCF_036965845.1 Bacillus sp. JJ1127
TATACTGCATGCAGTATAAATATAAACAGGCGCTGGAGTACCTATTAGACACAGAATCTATGGCGAAAGAACAAGGGTACTATGAAACTGGAATTTATTATAATTTGGCGCTTACGTATAGTCAGATGGAAATTGATCATATGACACTGTATTTCGCTAATGTTGCGTTAGAAGGGTTTCGAAATGAGTATAAGTTTAGGCATGTAATTAATTGTCAACTTTTAATCGCTTTTAGTTATATACGAAAAAAACAGTATAGTGAAGCTATGGAAATTTACAATCATATTTTAAGAGAGGCAAATTCTTTCGCGGATAAAGATAATATT
>NZ_JBALQK010000088.1:970-9678 GCF_036965845.1 Bacillus sp. JJ1127
ATGCAGTATAAAAAGGAAGAAGATTTAAACTATATTGATGTTATGTATGAAATTTCTTTGCAATGTGTCCAGTTAAAAGAATTTGAGGAAGCGCGAGGATGGATTGAAAAGGGAATTTCCGCTGCTAGAAAAGATGATAGATATAAAAGTTTATTGTATTTATTATTGATTCTTCAGTATAAATATTTTGAGAAAACAGAAGTTTATAAGAAGTTTTTAGAGACAGAAGCGTTACCTTTTTTTAAAGCTGAAAAGAATATTAAAGATTTAAAGAAGGTGTATTTAGAACTTGCTGAATACTTCGAAGGGTTGTTGGAATTTCAAGAAAGTAATCGATATTATAAATTAGCAATTATGCTGTTAGAAGAAGAGGGAGGAATTATAGTATGAAAAAGATAATCTTAGGAACATTTGTGATTATGACGATGTTAGCGGTAGTATTCGACGTGCAGTATGCTTGGAAACCAGATAATTATGGTCAAGAAGTTAATTCGTCTCAATCAGTAAACTTATAATAACATTGAGAAAGGCCCTTTCCAAACAGAAAGGGCCTTTCTCAATAGTTGTTCCCCAAAATTCTACAAAACTTGAGAAATAAATTATTTGAATTTTCAATATATTAATATTAGAAACTTAATGCTAATATAAAACTACTCTTTTTCAAAAAAAATTTTTATTAGGGGGAAGGTTATATGAAAAAGAAGAGTTTAGCATTGGTGTTAGCGGCAGGGATGGCAGTTACAACATTTGGAGGGGCAAGCTCTGCATTCGCAGATTCAAAGAATGTGCTCTCTACAAAAAAGTACAATGAAGCAGTACAGTCACCTGAGTTTATTTCGGGTGATTTAACTGGGGCAACTGGAAAGAAAGCAGAATCGGTTGTGTTTGATTATTTAAATACGGCGAAGCAAGAGTATAAGTTAGGGGAAAAGAGTGCTGAGGATTCCTTTAAAGTGAAACAAGTGAAAAAGGATGCTGTAACTGATTCAACAGTGGTGCGTATGCAACAAGTATACGAAGGGACACCTGTATGGGGATCTACTCAACTAGCACATGTGAGTAAAGATGGTTCATTAAAAGTATTATCTGGAACGGTTGCACCAGATTTAGACAAGAAAGAAAAACTAAAAAATAAGAATAAGATTGAAGGCAAAAAAGCGATTGAAATTGCACAACAAGATTTAGGTTTCACACCGAAGTATGAGGTAGAACCAACAGCGGACTTATATGTGTACCAAAATGGTGAGGATACAACATATGCATATGTTGTAAAATTGAACTTCCTAGATCCAAAACCAGGAAACTATTATTATTTCATTGAGGCAGATAGCGGTAAAGTATTAAATAAATACAATACAATTGATCATGTAACAGGTGAGGATAAATCACCAATTAAGCAAGATGCTGTAAGGCAAGATGCGAAGGCGGTTGTTAAACCTGTAACGGGAACAAATAAAGTTGGGACAGGTACAGGTGTATTAGGGGATGCGAAATCGATTAATACTACATTATCTGGCTCCACTTATTACTTACAAGATAATACACGTGGAGCACAAATCTTCACATATGATGCGAAAAATAGATCCACACTACCTGGAACGTTGTGGGCTGATACAGATAATATTTTCAATGCAAAATATGATGCAGCTGCAGTAGATGCTCATTATTATGCAGGTGTAACATATGATTACTATAAAAATACATTTAATCGCAATTCTATTAATGATGCAGGGGCTCCGTTAAAATCAACGGTCCACTACGGAAGCAATTACAATAATGCTTTCTGGAACGGTTCACAAATGGTATATGGAGATGGTGATGGAGTTACATTTACTTCATTATCTGGCGGAGTTGATGTAATTGGACATGAATTAACGCATGCTGTTACAGAAAATAGTTCAAATTTAATTTATCAAAATGAGTCAGGTGCGTTAAATGAAGCGGTTTCTGATATTTTTGGTACATTAGTAGAATACTATGATAATCGTAATCCAGATTGGGAAATCGGAGAAGACATTTATACGCCAGGTAAAGCAGGGGATGCACTTCGTTCCATGAGTGATCCAACAAAGTATGGTGATCCAGATCATTATTCTAAGCGTTACACTGGTTCTAGCGATAACGGTGGTGTTCATACGAATAGCGGAATTATTAATAAAGCGGCTTATTTACTAGCAAATGGTGGTACACATTCTGGTGTAACTGTGAATGGTGTTGGTAACGATAAGTTAGGAGCAATCTATTATCGTGCAAATACACAATATTTCACTCAATCTACTACATTTAGTCAAGCTCGCGCTGGTTTAGTCCAAGCGGCAGCTGATTTATATGGTGCAAATTCTGCAGAAGTTACAGCGGTGAAGCAATCCTATGATGCAGTTGGGGTGAAATAAATAAAAAAGGAGCAATTTGCTCCTTTTTTATTTTTTCTTCTGCTTTTTCCATATATACAATAATCCAATACAACCGGCAATTGCTATAATCCACTTTACTTCACTTGTTCCGTTCATGACATAATATGCCGAATATACTTCGATGAGTAGTGCTGGTATTTTACCAATTGTACTTGCAATGCTGAAAGAGAATAATGACATTTTTCCTAAAGCTGCAAATAAGGTAACAATGCTTGATGGAATGAATGGAACAAGTCGAAATGATAGAACGAGCAAAAATGCTTCTTTGCCTTGTACATAAAGAAGACGCTCTGCTTTTGGATAATGGTTCATTTTGTTATGGGTAAATTTTTGAAGCCCTAGTCGATAGAAATAAAATGAAACAATTGCGCCTAATGCCTCACCTGTGATCGAGATAATTGTTCCGTCTGTTAATCCGAAAAGCTGTATGTTAATTGCGGTTAAAAATATGCTTGGGATAACCCCAAGTAAGCTAATAATGATATTGAATAGAATACTGAGTGGAATTGCAATTGTGTAATGCTCTGTAAGTAAATCTCGAATTATTTCTTGCATGTAGTTCTATCCTTTATCTTTTTTAGCATTACACCACATTTAGAGAATATAGGCAAGTATGGATTTTTATAAAAATTTAATCGTAAAAACTTGTAATTAAATACCCCTTACGGGTATAATGTATACATGAGAGGGGGTATATTGGTGGGGCATTGTTCAAATCACGAAAAGATGGTTCCAAGAACGGATGAAGAAATTGAGAAAGTTGTAAAACGTTTAAGAAGAATTGAAGGTCAAGTTCGGGGTATTCAAAAGATGGTTGAAGACAATCGCTATTGTGTAGATGTACTTATTCAAGTTTCTGCGGTGCAAGCAGCGTTAAATAAAGTTGGTTTTTCATTGTTAGAGCGTCACACAAATCATTGTGTAGCTAAAGCGATTCAAGAAGGTAATGGAGATGCATCTATCCAAGAGTTAATGAAAGTCATCAAACAGTTCTCGAAATAGAGAGGAGATGGACTGTATGAGTAAAACAAAACAAATAACAGTTGGTATTGATGGAATGACATGTTCCGCTTGTTCTGCGCGGATTGAGAAGGTGTTAAATAAACTAGATGGTGTAAAAGCAAATGTGAATTTAGCGATGGAACAAGCAACTGTTCAATACGATGAAGATGAGCAAACTGTAGAGGCGATTACAAATCGTATTGAGAAATTAGGATATGAAGTTCGAACGAAAAAAATAAATTTAGATATTGAAGGAATGACATGTGCTGCGTGTTCAAATCGTATTGAGAAAGTGATTCGTAAAATGGAAGGGATCGAAAATATTACTGTTAATCTAGCGATGAACACTGCAACAATCGTATATAAAGATGGTCTTATTACAATAGAAACTATTTTAGAAAAAATAACGAAATTAGGATATAAAGGTAAGCTTCAAGAAGAATCGAGGTCTAATAAAAAAGAAGAGCAATTAAAAGGGAAACGAAAGCAGCTGTTTCTTTCTATTCTGTTATCATTACCACTTCTTTATACAATGATGTCACATATGCCCTTTGAAATTGGGCTACCGATGCCACACTTTTTAATGAACCCGTGGGTACAATTAGTATTTGCAACACCAGTACAATTTTATATAGGTTCTCAATTTTATGCTGGGGCATATCGCTCGTTACGAAATAAGAGTGCGAATATGGATGTACTTGTTGTACTTGGTACATCAGCGGCATATTTTTATAGCCTATATGAAGGATTGAAAACATTACAGAATCCATCGTACTCACCGCAGCTTTATTTTGAAACAAGTGCAGTACTTATTACGTTAATTCTAGTCGGAAAATATTTTGAATCAGTTGCGAAAGGAAGAACAACAGAAGCGATTTCAAAATTATTAAATTTGCAAGCAAAAGAAGCATTGGTTATCCGTAATGGAAATGAAATGTTAATTCCAATTGAAAGTGTTGTCATTGGCGATACAATTGTTGTAAAACCGGGCGGAAAAATACCCGTAGATGGTATAGTGTTATCAGGTACATCCTCGGTTGATGAAGCAATGATTACAGGTGAATCTATTCCTGTGGAAAAGCAATCTGGAGATGCTGTAATAGGCGCAACCATTAATAAGAACGGTACGTTAACAATGCGTGCTGAAAAAATTGGGAAAGATACAGCACTTGCAAATATTATTAAAATTGTCGAAGAAGCTCAAGGATCTAAAGCGCCAATTCAGCGCATGGCAGATACAATTTCTGGTATATTTGTTCCGGTAGTGGTAGGTGTTGCGGTAATTGCTTTTTTCATTTGGTATTTCGCGATTACACAACAAAATTTACCGCAATCACTTGAAGTTGCGATAGCAGTATTAGTAATTGCTTGTCCTTGTGCACTTGGTTTAGCAACACCAACATCTATTATGGTTGGTACTGGAAAAGGAGCAGAAAAAGGTATTCTCTTTAAAGGTGGAGAGTATTTAGAAGCAACACATAAAGTTAATGCGGTTTTACTAGATAAAACAGGAACTGTTACAAAGGGAAAACCGGAAGTGACGAATGTTATGAGTTTGCAGGATGATATGCTAACATTTGTTACGTCAGCAGAAAATGTTTCAGAACATCCATTGGCATCTGCGATTGTAGAATATGGAAAGCAAAAAGGAATTACTTTATTATCTGTAGAAGATTTTCGGGCAGTACCTGGACATGGGATAGAAGCTCTTATAGAAGGTAAGTCAGTTATTATTGGAACACGAAAATTAATGAGCAAACACAGTATTCATATAGCGGAGTATGAAGAAGTGATGAGCAAGCAGGAAGCTGATGGAGAAACAGTTATGCTTGTAGCGATTGCAGATCAATTTGCAGGAATGATTTCTGTGGCGGATACGATAAAAGAAAGTTCAAAAGAAGCCATTCATGCGATGAAATCTGCTGGAATTGATGTCTATATGGTAACAGGTGATAATAATCGAACTGCGGAAGCAATTGCAAAGCAGGTAGGTATTGAACATGTTTATGCAGAAGTATTACCGGAGCAAAAGGCGAATATTGTGGAACAATTACAGCAGCAAGGTAAGTGCGTAGCGATGGTTGGGGATGGAATCAACGATGCACCAGCATTAGCAAAAGCGGATATTGGAATGGCAATTGGAACAGGAGCAGATGTAGCAATTGAAGCAGCTGATGTTACATTAGTTGGAGGCGACTTAGGACACATTCCACAAGCGATTGATTTAAGTAAAAAAACAATGAAAAATATTCGTCAAAATTTATTCTGGGCTTTATTCTATAACGCAATTGGTATACCGATTGCAGCAAGTGGCTTATTAGAGCCTTGGGTAGCCGGAGCAGCGATGGCATTTAGTTCTGTTTCCGTTGTAACAAATGCTCTTCGGCTGAAGCGTGTTAAAATATAAATTGAGGATAGGTTTTTAGGGTAATGCAACCTATTATAAGTTGTACTACTAATAATAAATAAAGGCTTTACCCCGCATTAACGGGCAGTAATACTCCCACCTCAGCCGCTTCCGCTTTTCTAAAGAAGTAAGGCGGGAGATAAACTGCCCGTAAAAGCCCGATTGGTTCAGCTAATAATCAGTGGGGGATAAAGCCCCCCACTGATTAAAGTTTCACTTTATAATTGAGGAGGAATTCAAAATGACTGTAACATTAAATGTACAAGGTATGACATGTAATCATTGTAAAATGGCTGTGACAAATGCATTGCAAGAACTAGCTGGTGTAAACAGCGTAGCAGTTGAATTACAGGCAGGTACAGTAGAAGTTGAATACGATGAAGCAAAAGTAAATGTAGAACAGTTAAAGGATGCAATTGAAGAGCAAGGGTATGATATTGTATAAGTGAAATTTTTATATAAAGAACGTGTGGGATTTTGTAATTCTACACGTTTTTTTATGGGAAATTGACTTTTGCTGAAGTTATGATAATAATCATGAAAGAGGTGATATGATGAAACGATTAGGTAGTATTTTCCTTAGTGCGTTACTTGCAATGATCCTTATTTTAAGTGGTTGTGCGGGAAAAGAACAGAAAAAAGCGGATTTAAAAGAGAGCAACTCAGCATCAGTAGAAAAAATTAGTGACAATATTTTAGATGAAATGGAAGGTCCACCGAAAAACGGTCATACGATAGAAAGGCATGTTGGAAAGACAGAAGAACAGTTAAAGGAAAGATTACGTACAGATAACGTATCAGCTGCAAGTACATATTACGATAAAGAAACAGCAACAAAAGCTGTAAAAGATAGTTTAAAGCAACACGAGCAGGAAATTGAGAAGTGGTTAAAGAATTCCAAAGAAAATCGTCTTGTGTTAAATACAAAACATTCATTTCCTGTTGGGAAAGCAGTATTAAAGAAAAATATGAGTGTACAAGACAAGCTTGTGAATACAGTTACTGTTTTAGCAAGGGATAAATCAGGATCATTAGGATTTAAGATTATTACTTCCTATCCGTCAGATAAGTAGAATTTGAATCAGTAGGGTATTGTTGCCTGCGAGTAGCGGGATAAATAAGAAAGGAGGAGTAGCATGTATCCAACACTACAATATTTCTTTAAAGCATATTGTACGTTAAGTGTGCATGAAGAAGAAATAGTAGATGTAATGACAGAGTTTTTAGAACAAGAGGAACGAGAAGCCATTGGGAAGTTAAAGCATGAATTATCACATATGCAGGAGAAGGAAGCATGGGAAAAAGGGTGTGTATTAGCTGCTAAGCATGGAAAGCGCATATGGTCTTTAGAAGAAACGAAAGATCATATGGAGAAATTTATACAATTATTGCAAAATAAAAAGGCGTGAATCATCCCGCCTTTTTATATACACTTTTTGAAATTTGACCATTTGAAATGACTTCACCGTCTTTTGTTACTTTCTTATATGTGACAGCAGTGATGTTATTCCCGGTGTCACTAATTACCTTGGATGAAACTTCCACATCTTTTCCAGTTGGTGTGCCGAAAATACGGGTAGTGATGCTACTACCATTAGAAACTGCTTGAATGTAAATGTATTTGCCAGTATTATTTTTGAATTTTAAATCAGGACCATAATCTGCTACAGCAGCATCTTGCCCAAGTGGTAAATAATGAACGGGCATAGAGTGATTACTCCGAGCGACAACTCCTAAATCAGCACGTAACGCAGCCCCATATAGCGTACTACTCACTTGACAAACACCGCCACCAGCGCTTTGTACAACTTTTCCCTGTAAGTATACAGCGGCGGATTTATAACCATGTGCTGCATCTGTAATACCAACTCGTTCATTGAAACTAAATGTTTCATTAGGTGCTACAAGTGCTCCGCTTAAAGTAGTAGCAGCTTTATTTACATTAAAGGATTGACTTCCGTTTCGCCCAGCCATAGGAGTGGAATACTCAGCGATAACTTGTGTAATACCCATATTTTGCACGTCCTCTGTAGAGCGTTCGGGCTTTATTGAGGCAATCGGGAGCGTAATATCTTGTGTACCAGCAGTAATTGCTTGCTTAGTTAAGTCCGCTAATTTTTCTTTATCAATTTTTTCACCATTTTGACTTTGACTAATGTTTACAGTTGTTCCTGAGACACTTAATTCAGCATTAACAGGCTTTTTTAAGGTTTCATTATATTTGTCTTTTATAAAAGCTTCATAAGCAGCTGTATTTAACTGCGGTTTCAATTTATAGTCGCGTTTTAGTTCGCCACTTTCAGCTTGCTTTCGCATTTTATAGCGATCCATAATATTGCCATTTTGTTCTTTAAAAATGTTTTCAACAATATCTTTTTCTTTATATTCTACACCTAGGTCTTTCCATGTATAGGTTTGTGTATCGTCTTGGAATATGTAGTTGAGAGAGTTTTTGTTTAGCTCATCTACTTTTTGTTGAATAATTTCTTGAACTTCTTTTTTGCTCTTTCCATCAAGAGAAATACCTTCAAATGCAGTATGTGGTAGTACAGTCGTATCTAGTTGTGTATTTAATTTCGATACGTATTGATAACCACTAATTCCACCTGCACAAAGCAATAGGCCACCAGCAACGGCAGAACCGATAAGTAACGTGCGTAGTTTCATTTCATGCCCCCCGAAATTAATGTATAAATTTATATGTATTCTGTTTTTCATATAATAATGATGCAAATAGTATTAGGTATGTACTAGTATACTATTATTTTTGCTTAAAGTGTAATAAATATATAAAGATTGTTACATTTTTGTAACAATTGTCACTTTTTGTCGTTATTTGCGAAGGGAAATAAGGGGAGGTGGGATGAAAATTATAACAAAAAGGC
>NZ_JBALQK010000088.1:9737-18577 GCF_036965845.1 Bacillus sp. JJ1127
GCCTTTTTGTTATAATTTTTTATGCTCACTTTTATTCGTAACACCGAGATGTTGCTGTAATGTGGTAGATATATCGTGAACACTCTTTTCGTCAGGAATGTAGTAGTAGATACCATCTATATATTTATCGGAACCTTTTACTTGAAGCTTGTCCAACTTTAAATTTGAGCCCATTAAATTTGTTGTAATAGTCATCATGTCATCAAAATCCAGGTTTGTTTTTAGATCATGATCAACAGCATCTAATAAGTCACCAATTTTATTAATGGAATTGATGGATAGCGCTTTTTGAGCAATAGCTTCTAAAACAAGCTCCTGGCGCTGACCACGCATATAGTCGCTATCAATGTGACGAGTTCTTGCTAAAGCAAGTGCTTCCTCACCATTTAAATGTTGGCGTCCTTTTTTTAGATGGATAGCATCTGGCTCGTCTTTACTGTTTTGTTCTGTAAATTCAACTGGAACGTCTACATCGATGCCACCAAGAGAATCAACAATTTTTATAAATGATTTAAAGTTAAATTTAACATAATAATCAACAGGAACATTTAAAAAGTTCTCCACTGTATCAATTGTACTATCAACACCGCCAAATACATGAGCGTGTGTAATTTTATCTTGTTTATTACGGGATTTAATATAGACACGAGAGTCGCGTGGAATACTAACAAGTTTTACGGATTTGTCGTTTTTATTAATCGTGGCAAGTAATAGCGCATCTGTACGGGTTGCTTTGCCATAGTCTTTTTCGCGAATATCACTCTCATCAACACCCATAATGAGAACAGAGACATTATCTGTCATAGGTTTCACAGCTTTTTCACGTTTACTGGATTTATCTCCTCGGTCTAACTCGGAGTATGCATTGTTTACAACGGATTTTGCTTTGCTGTATATATGGAAGAAATAGCTCCCGCCCCCAATTGTTACGATAAGTAATGGAACGAGAATGAACCATAGCAGGCGTCTGTTTTTAAATCGCCTCTTTGAGGTTCTGTTATTTTTTTCTACATCGGATTTCATCATATGTTCTCCTTTAAATCTTTCAGTTTGTATATTTTCTTATGATGTGTAGATGAGACACATAAAAGATATTGTACGCTAAATAAAAGGAATTGTACATGTATAAAAAATAGATGTCTCGATTATTTATGAGACATCTATTCGTTATTGTATACAAAAGGGATGAATAAAAAAGGATTAAAATTTTCCTATTTAGAGCATAACACTTACAATAATTGCGGATAAAATACTAACAAGTGTTGCACCATACAACAACTTCAAGCCGAAACGAGCAATGACGTTTCCTTGTTCTTCATTCAATCCTTTTACAGCGCCTGAAATAATACCGATAGGGGAGAAGTTTGCAAAGGATACAGATACCTACTGTACGTGCAGATAAGCTGTTTGCAAGTTTGCTAAGATCCATCATGGCCACAAACTCATTTGTTACAAGCACAAGTCCAATTCTGGTATTTAATAATAAATAGGTCAAAATTAACTGTATAATAAGCATGATGAAAATGGGTCTAAATTTAATATGCTTTTTATTATTACTAGCAATGAAAGCAAGGAAAAAAACAACAACAAGACCGAGAAAGAAAGTAACAAATTTCATAATAGGCCTCCTAAAAGAGGATTCTGTTACATAGGTTTTTCATTTCTAGAGAGAATATACCTGTTTAGTAAAGAGAGGAATGAGTGAAAGAATGAACATATCTAAAGTTCATCACATTGCAATTATTTGTTCTGACTATAAAACATCTAAAGAATTCTATACCGGGATTTTAGGATTTAAAGTAGTAAATGAAGTATACAGAAAAGAAAGGGATTCCTATAAATTAGATTTATGTGTAGGAGAACAATATCAAATTGAATTGTTTTCATTTCCAAACCCGCCAGAGCGTCCAAGTTTTCCAGAAGCAGCGGGTCTTAGACACTTAGCATTTGCAGTGACGGATATAGATGAGGCAGTAAAACATCTAAATCGGTACGGAGTAGACACGGAACCAATACGTGTTGATGAAATAACAGGAAGACGGTTTGTATTTTTCCAAGACCCTGATTGTTTACCATTAGAATTATATGAGGAGTAAAAATTGGGGAATTTTATATAGGTTTGCTTTTTTACAAATGAAGAAACTAAAGTAAAACTTCTTTTAAAAAGGAGGTGTAGCTTTAGCTAAGAAAAGCTAAAGGGTATTTTGGAGATTGTGAAATTAATGATGGTCGTTGTTCTGATTGCGTTAACTGGCTTTTTTGTAGCGATTGAATTTGCAATTATAAAGGTGCGTAGCAGTCGTATTAATCAGCTCGTAGATGAAAAAAAACGAGGGTCATTCGCAGCAAAGAAAGTCATTTCAAATTTAGATGAATATTTATCAGCCTGCCAGCTTGGAATTACCATTACAGCTTTAGGATTAGGGTGGTTAGGTGAACCAACGATAAAACATTTATTGGAACCGTTATTTCTGAAAATGGAATTTTTACCAGTAGTTTCTAGTGCTGTGTCATTTATTATTGCATTTGCTGTTATTACATTTTTGCATGTTGTAATTGGTGAACTTGCACCTAAAACATTGGCTATTCAAAAAGCAGAACAAGTTAGCTTGTTATTATCTCAGCCACTTATTTATTTTTATCGGATTATGTATCCGTTTATTTGGGCTTTAAACGGATCGGCACGCCTTGTGACGGGGATATTTGGATTGCCCCCCGCTTCTGAACATGAAGTTGCACATTCAGAAGAAGAGTTAAGACTTATTTTATCGGAGAGTTATGAGAGCGGAGAGATTAACCAGGCTGAGTTTAAATATGTAAATAATATTTTTGAATTTGATAATCGGCTCGCGAAAGAGATTATGGTCCCGCGTACTGAAATTGTTGGTTTATATGAAGATGAACCATTTGAGACGCATATTAAAATTATTGGACAAGAAAAATATACGAGATATCCTGTATTTGGAGAGGATAAAGATGAGATTATTGGAATGGTTAATGTAAAGGATTTATTTATTCGCTATATGGATGGCGGTCGAAATGAAGAATGTTCTATTACACCGTATACAAGACCTGTTATTGAAGTGTTAGAAAATATTCCAATTCATGATTTATTATTACAAATGCAGAAAAGACGCATTCCACTGGCAATTTTATATGATGAATACGGTGGTACTGCAGGAATCGTGACACTTGAAGATATTTTAGAGGAAATTGTCGGGGAAATTCGGGATGAATATGATGAGGATGAGTATCCACCGATAGAACATATAAGCGAAACATGTAAGATTGTAGAGGGAAAAGTACTGATTAGTGAAGTGAATGATTTATTTGGCCTACATTTAGTTGCTGATGATGTAGATACCATTGGTGGTTGGATTATGATGCAAAAACAAACAATTGTTGTAGGAGACATCATTGAGACGGGTGGTTGGAGTTTCAAAATTATTGAAAAAGACACGCATCAAATTAAACGTGTGGAAATAACGAAAGCTAATTAAATGTTAAAGAAGAATAGATAAGTACACATTGAAAAATCGACATAAAACCTTTCTTTTTAGGTGGGAGAGAGCATCCGGCCATGTATAGAAGCGGTCAGATCCTTTTTCTGCCCCATGCCAAGTGAAAACAAAGAGAGCAAACAAGTAGCGGTCACTTTTTGTTCTTCATAGCTGCGACTTATATGCTGGAAAATCAAAATGGATGTATATAGATGAAAAATGCGCAGAGAAGTTCAAATGTTTGCGCTTTCAGAAAGGGTGCTGTATAGTGAAGAAATATATGGAAATATTTCTCTTATTAAAATTATATTTTCATAGAAAAACCTTTGGAAATTATTGAGGTAGAATGAAAAGTATAGGTGATGAAAATGATAGCAACGAAAGACATACGGATAGAAAAAGATTTTTTAGGTGAGAAAGAAGTACCAAATGAAGCTTATTATGGTGTTCAAACATTGCGTGCGGTAGAAAACTTTCCTATTACGGGATATCGTATTCATAAATCACTCATTACTGCTATGGCGATTGTGAAAAAAGCGGCAGCACTTGCAAATATGGAGACGGGCTATTTACCTGAAAATATTGGGAAAGAAATTGCGGAAGCTGCGCAGGAAATTGTTGATGGAAAATTTCATGATCAGTTTATTGTAGATCCAATTCAGGGCGGGGCAGGAACTTCAATTAATATGAATACAAATGAAGTAATTGCAAACCGTGCATTAGAACGAATGAAGTGTGAAAAGGGAAATTATGCAACAATTAGTCCCAATACACATGTAAATATGGCACAATCAACAAATGATGCATTTCCAACAGGAATCCATATTGCAACGTTAATGATGCTGGAAGAGTTACTTGCTACAATGGAGGAACTTCATCTTGCTTTTACTAATAAAGCAAAAGAATTTGACCATGTGATTAAAATGGGACGTACTCATTTGCAAGATGCAGTTCCAATTCGTCTTGGTCAAGAATTCGAAGCGTATGGTCGTGTACTTGAGCGTGATATAAAGCGAATTAAACAGTCTCGTCAACACTTATATGAAGTAAATATGGGAGCAACGGCTGTTGGAACAGGGTTAAATGCAAATCCTATTTATATTGAGCGAGTTGTAAATCATTTACGAAATCTTAGTGGTTTTCCACTTGTAGGTGCAGAGCATTTAGTCGATGCAACGCAAAATACAGATGCGTATACAGAAGTATCAGCAGCGCTGAAAGTGTGTATGATGAACATGTCTAAGATTGCAAATGACTTACGCATTATGGCATCTGGTCCAAGGGTTGGACTAGCTGAAATTCAATTGCCAGCTCGTCAACCAGGATCATCTATTATGCCAGGAAAAGTAAATCCAGTTATGGCAGAAGTTATTAACCAGGTGGCATTCCAAGTTATTGGTAATGACCATACAATTTGTTTAGCATCGGAAGCAGGGCAGCTAGAATTAAATGTAATGGAACCAGTGTTAGTTTTTAATTTGATTCAATCCATTAGCATTATGAATAATGCATTCCGTGTATTCCGTGAATATTGCATTGAGGGAATTACTGCGAATGAAGAATTGCTGAAACAATATGTTGAAAAAAGCGTTGGGATTATTACAGCAGTGAACCCTCATATTGGATATGAAGCGGCTTCTCGTATTGCTCGTGAAGCTATTGCGACAGGAAAATCAGTTCGAGAACTTTGTTTAGAACATGGTGTCTTAACAGAAGAAGAGCTCGATATTATTTTAGATCCACATGAAATGACGCATCCTGAAATAGCAGGTGCATCGTTATTAAAGAATAAAAAATCCTGATACACACGTATCAGGATTTTTTATTCAAATATCTCGAATGATTTCGTCTAGAAAAGAAAATGAAGAAACGATCCCTTTGTCAGGGATCGTTTTCAGATTTTAAAAAATATTAAAATATAGATTTAAGTTGCAGTAAGCTAATAATTACTAAGAAGATTAAGCTATATTTCATTGTTATTTTAAATAGCTCTGATTCTTTACCAACTATTCCAACTGCCGCGCAAGCTACAGCAACTGATTGTGGTGATACCATTTTTGCCATTGTACCGCCGACTACGTTTAAGGCAACAAGAGTAGAAGGCTCGATATTTATTTGAGCGGCTGTAACAGCTTGAAGAGGTGCAAATAGAGAGCCGCTGGATACTACAGAACCAGTTATGAATACGCCAATCCAACCTAAGATCGGAGATAAGATTGGGAATATATTCCCAGTAGATGATAAGGCTAATCCAAGAGTTGAAGACATACCAGAATAGTTTGTTACATATGCTAATGCGATTACGCTACAAATTGTATAAATTGGTGCTTTTAACTCTTTTAATGTTTCAATAGCTAATTCTTTTACTAATTTACCGTTCACGCGGTATACAAGTAAAGATACAATAATTGCAAGAACAATAGCAGTAGTTGTTGATGAGAATACATCTAATTTAAAGATTGCTGCAAATGGTGTATCTGCTTTAACAATTGGCGCTGTTTTAATCACGTGATTGTGCAGGCCAGGTACTTGAATATTCCATATTAAGTTACTTAATGCACCGTTTGGAGCGAATAAAGCTTTTACTACTTTTAAGTTAAAAATTGTTACAAATGCAGTTAAGAATACAAATGGTGACCAAGCGTATAAAATTTGTTTCATATTATAATGAGGTTTTTCTTTTTTCTTTTCTTTCTCTTTTGTTGAAGATTTTGGCTGCCATACACGTAAGAATAATGATAATGCAATCATGCTGACTACAGCTGCGAAAATATCAGTAAGTTCTGCACCAAGGAAATATGTTACAACAAATTGTGTAATAGCAAATGCACCACCACTTACAATGATACCTTGCCAAGTTTCTTTAATTCCTTTTATACCATCTACCATTGCAACAAGTAAGAATGGTAGTACAAAGCTAATGAAAGGTAATAATGTTACAGTTTGACGACCAACAATTAATGGATCTATTTGTGTTAATTGAGCAGGTACTGTAACTGGAATACCCATTGCTCCCATCGCACCACCGGCAATATTAGCAACTAAACAAATACCAGCTGCTTTTAATGGGTTAAAGCCCATACCTACAAGTAATGCTGCTGTAATTGCAACTGGTACACCAAAACCTGCTGCACCTTCTAAGAAAGCACCGAAAGAATAAGCGATTAACAAGACTTGAAGACGACGGTCGTTTGTAATACTAGAAATGCTATCACGAATGACGTTAAATTGCTCAGTTTTTACAGTTAGTTTGTAAAGGAAAATTGCTGCGATAACGATTGTACAAATTGGATAAAATCCAGCTACTACTCCAAATGCAGCTGATGATACCGCCATAGTTGCAGGCATTTTGTAAACAAGTATGGAAATAATGATTGCTAAAATTACACTATAAAGTCCTGATAAGTATCCTTTGATCTTAAATACTGTTAAACAAAGAACAAAAAATAAGATTGGAAGAGCAGCGACAAGTGCTGATAACCAAATATTGTTCAAAGGATCGTAAATCTGTGTCCAAGTACTCATAATAATGACAACTCCTATCTATAATATGTGAATGAATTCACATTATTTGTGAAACAATTCACAATCAACTTACATTGCTAAGTATATTCTCCTTCAACACTATTGTCAACGTAAAAAAGTATTATTATTCCATAATAGTGTTATCTGTAAAAAATCCGCTACATTTTGTTCATAAACTGGACAAAAAGAGTGCCCATCTGTTTTTGAGCACTCTTTTACTCTTCTATGTATAAGTAACCCCATCCTAAGATTTAAAAATGAGTAAGGAAGATTAAAGTTTCACTTTATAAATTCTTCGTGTATTCCTTCATATTTTCGTATGTCATCGGTCCTACATGTTTAAAACGAATAACTCCTTCTGTATCAAGAATAAAGGATGTTGGAATACTCATAATTTGATATGTTGCATTTGCTTGTCCTTTTGTGTCTAATAGAACAGGGAAAGTATATTTATTTTCTTGAAGGAATTGTTTCACATGAGCGGGATCTTGTTCACTAGCAGTTGCATTTACAGCAACAATCTCAATTTTGTCTTCTTTTGTATCATTATAGAACTTTTCAATATCAGGCATTTCTATCTTACATGGGCCACACCAACTTGCCCAAAAATTCAATATCACCTTTTTTCCTTTATAATCGGAAAGATGAACTTCTTTCCCATCAATTGTTTGTAGAAGAAAATTAGGTGCAATGTTGCCGATTTCTGTTCCGATTCGAAGATCAGATGCTGTAGTATGTTGTTCTTCTTTATCCTTAAGTACAAAGTTATGGATAATTGTCCAACCAAGTGCAATACTAATTAAGCCAATTAGGAACCACTTTTTAATTGTGAATCAGCCTCCTTACCAAAATTTCACTCTTTTTATCGTAACAAAGCTATTGCTAAGGGTCAAACAATTTTACAATGATATATCATTTAAGAACAATATCTTACAATATCATTACAGGAAGAAGTATGAAGGAAAAAATATGACAAGAAGGTTGATAAAACAGCATTTGTGAAGCAAAGTATTCCTATCCGTATGTTTTGCTTTTCACTATATCGTATAGTATAATATTCAAAATCAGCATGGATTTTTTCTGAAGTGTATGTTGATAAAAGGAGGAAGATAATTTTATTGTTTGAAGTTGATAAAGTTGTGTCGTAACAGGAAATATAAAGACAAATATATAAATAAATAAAGAGAAATATAAAAATGAAAAAATGAGGGGAACTTTATGAATCAAAACCAATTTGATTGTCGTATTTCAGAAGAGGATGTACAAATGTTGAGAGCGCTAGCTCATCCACTACGTCTTCGTTTAGTAATGGAGCTTATGCAACGTGGAACATGCAATGTAACGCAATTACAGGAAGTGTTAGAAATTCCGCAATCGACCGTTTCACAGCATTTAACGAAATTAAAGCAGAATAAAGTTGTTCGTTTTGAGAGACGTGGCTTAGAAGTATATTATCAAGTGCATAATGACAAAGTAAGTGAAGTTGTAAAAACATTATTTTCATAAAATTTGAATATCTTGGAAAAAGGCGTATAGAAATATACGTCTTTTCTTATGGAATATATTTAGGCGGGATATGACAAGCTAGAAAAGGGGGAATAAGTAAAAGGAGGAAAACTAATGGATATAAAGCGTGTGAAACAAATTTTGTCGTCTTCAAGCCGAATCAATGTTACATATCAAGGTGTACCAGTTTGGATTGAAGGTTGTGATGAAGAGCGCGGAATTGCAGATGTACATGATGTGGATACTCCACATGAAACAGTACAAGTGGATATTACAGCGTTAGAGGAGAGATAAAAAACGGAAGTTAGC